>JAQVHJ010000352.1 GCA_028696285.1 bacterium | reverse complement strand
CACACGGCAAAACCCGAAACAAATGAATAGTACAACCTAATCGATTTAATGTACGCCTTCAAAAAAATGAACATGATAAACCCTATTGCTTTATATGTAATTATAACAAATAATTAAAATTAATGCAAATGATAATTTTGGGGACGGTAGTTGAAAAAGTTGAATTTTAACAACGAAGAATACAAAAAAAATATTGAGAACATAAAGAATAAGTTACATATCTACTTTAAGATAAATTTTTATTATTGAACCAGGAATCAGTTGGTACTTAAATAGCAATTGAATGTGATTTCAACAGGGACTTTTACGAGACTTGTACGAGAATTTTTAATCCCGATAGTTTCCTTGAAACATCGGGACGCCTTCGCTTCGCTTGTCGCAGGATTAACGGGATTAAGAAGAGAAATTTACTTATGTACTTTAAGATTATAAAGATGTATTGAACCAAAAATCATTTGTTGCATAATAAACGGATGAATGTAAATTCTAAACAGGGAACGAAAGGGAACGGATGGGAAATAAATAAAGATTAAATACTTTTACACGGATTTGCTCCGCAAATACACGGCAAAATTTAATATAAACAGGTGAGCATAACTAAGTTATGCTTTGTTAATGGATAATATATATCAAAAATAAGAGATGTTTAATTTAGATGACAATCTGTTTTATTAAGATATTTTATAATGCTTGAATAATCAATTCTTCATCAACAACATTATCTTTTATTTTTGAATATATTTATCCATTAATTTTTGAATGCAAAGCATTCAACTTGTTTTATATTTTCTTTCTTCAAGCTCTTCATGTCCTTCATGGTAAAATACATATTTTTCCCTTTCTCTTACAAGTCTCGTAAAAGTCCCTGTTAAAATTACATTCATTTGATTTCAAAGTATCAACTGCTAATTGGTTCAGAGTATCAAAAGATAAAAGAACTATATTAACATTTTTCAATCTTACTTTTTCAATTCGTCTCTTTGGTTCATTATAACCTTATTAATTTGATATCAAATAAGTAAATCTTGTTTTATCTTCTCTTTTTAATCCCGTTCATCCCTGTTAAAATTACACTCATTTGCAAATTAAATATCACGTGCTTCTTGGTTCTAAGTAACAATTTAATTGAGTATAAATAAGCAGTGTGTTCGGCATGTTCGGTAGTTGATAAATTACATTTAAATATTTAATCTTCTCAGCGTCCTCTGCGGTGAAATATTCTCCTATATTCCAAAAAACGTTTAACGTATAACATTCCTTTAGGCGATGATGGTAAGTAACCCCGGTCTTTAGACCGGGGTAGAGAATGACAAAGAAGTATTTGCAGAGTTCAAATAAATACAGAAATTACAATTGTTTTTTATGTTATGTAAAGATAACAACAAAGTTATGTAATATATTTATATTTGCTGTTGCAAAAAAAAGAAAGAAAACGCAAAGAATATTTTAACCGCAAAAGCGCAAAAATATGAAAATTTACTTATTTGATTTTAAGATGAGAATGATATAAGGAACCAAAGAACATCCGATACTTGTGAAGCGGTTGAGTGTAATGTTTCACCACGGAGACACAGAGCTCACGGAGAATAATTACTTAATTGATATTCGTTTATTCCGATATAATGAACCAAAAAGCGATAGATACTTAACAATCATTTGAATGTGAATATTTTTACCATGAAGAGAAGTATCATGCTGCGAACTTAAGATTTGTATTTCTTATATTCATTCCACACTCCACCTTCCACTATCCACTATGAATGAGTTATCTATAAAAATCAGATTGAGATAGAGATAGAGATTCCCGATACAATTTCATATTCCTGAAATTGAGCGGGATCACTTCACTTTGTTTGTGATGAGCTTTTTTATTGTTAGCATTTAATACTCTCTCGCTCTGAAGTCTCGGTCTCTTTAGCACCGAACTCAATGTAGTTCGCGTGGATTACTGTTGTTTTCGGAGAAAACAATGGCTGGGGAGGAAGGAGTTGAACCCTCACGTACGGATCCAGAGTCCGCTGTCCTACCATTAGACGACTCCCCAATCGTTTAGAAATTTAATTATATCAGATTAAAACATTTTTGTCAAGTCAATTTGAAAAAAAATCTTGACTTTTATAGATTTTTATGGTATATTTAAAAACCTTATGTTATTTTTTATTCGGGCCGCTAGCTCAGCCTGGTAGAGCAACGCCCTTTTAAGGCGTAGGTCGAAGGTTCAAATCCTTCGCGGCTCACCACTTTTTATCTTCATAGTAATCAGCGTCCTCATCGTCTAGGGGCCTAGGACACTGGCCTTTCACGCCGGCAACCGGGGTTCGAATCCCCGTGAGGACGCCAAAGATTTTCTCCGAAAATCTCAGTTCGAGTAATCAGTTCGAGTTTGCTCCCCTAACCGGGGAGTTTTTTTATATTACGTCTCGAACTCCATACTCGAACTCAAACTGATTCTTCTTTTATATTCTCACTACTCACTATTAACTTATTATTGAAAAAAGCATTGATAGAAAAATCGCGGATTTTTGTGGTTGGGGATCTTTTCTATTTAATATCTTTATTGGTGACAGAGGCCGGCAATCTTTTCTTTGCCTATTTTATTATTGCATCTTGCTTGTTTTTGTGATATAATTAAAATATGATGAAAACAAAACAAATTTATGAAGAGATTATCACTATTTTAAAGAAGCATGGTGCTAAGAAGATCGCAATTTTTGGATCCTATGCTCGAGAGGAACAGACTCCTGACAGTGATATTGATATTATCGCAGAGTTTTCAGACGGAATAAGCTTGCTCGAACTTGTCGGTATAGAGCAGGAGCTTAATGAAGCACTTGAACAAAACGTTGATTTACTTACAGAGAATGCCATTAGCCCATACTTAATTGATTCTATAAAAAAAGAAATGAAGGTGATTTATCATGGAGAAAGATAATCTGGTTTATCTCCGGCATATCTATGATGCAATTGATAGGATTGAAGATTATACCAAAGATATTGAGCAGACTCAATTCAAAGAGAATAAAATGATGCAGGCAGCTGTAATCAGAGAAATTGAAATTATCGGGGAAGCTTCAAAGAGAATAACCGAAGAATTTAAAAAACAACATCCCAAAGTACCCTGGAAGCAAATGGCAGGAATGCGTAATAAAGTAATCCACGATTACTTCGGAGTTGATATAGAAATCGTTTGGAATACCTTAAAGAAAGATATTCCCAATCTTAAATTACAATTCAAGAGCATTTTAAAAAAATAGAATTATCACATCCTATCTAATAACAACCACATTTCCAGGATGATGATTTAACCGGTAAGTTTA
>JAQVHJ010000011.1 GCA_028696285.1 bacterium | reverse complement strand
ATGTTTCAAGGGAAGATACATCAGAAGAAGTTGAAGAGGTTTATAAGGAGCTGTTCAAGGAAGATAAATGGAAGGAAAAAGCCGGTTATTTATTAGGCAAGGTTTATGAGAAGCAAGGTAAATTTGACATAGCTATTCCGTATCTTGAAGAGGTGATCTTTGTCAATCCTTATAACGAAAAGATTTACATTCTTCTCGGAGAATTATATTACCGGTTAGGCAATTTTGATCTGGCAAAGAAGCGTTTAAACAAAGCCATTCAGCTGAACCCGAAGATTAGCGAAGGGTATTATCTTTTAGGCCTTGTTGAATCTGCGCAGCACAATAAAATGCTTTCAATTGACCTCCTTAACAAGGCGTTGGAACAGGAATCCAAAGCAGAGTATATCTCAGGACTGGCAGCAATCCATCATGACATAGGGAAGAAGGAAGAAGCAAAGCAGTTAATGAAAAAGGCAATAAAACTTTCTCCGGATATCTTAGAAAATCATTTTCTCCTCGGCCTTTGGTATTTTGAGGAGGAGGAACATGAACGCGCGAAGGAGTATTTTCAATATTGTATAGAAAATGAAAAGAAAAATCAAAAATATCAAATATACTACAACCGTAATTTAGCGCAAATGAGAAAGTACCAGGATGCAATCGAGAATCTATCCACACTTCCGAAGAGTATTGAAGTTCTGATTGAAATGGGTAAGATTTTCCTTCTTGCCGGCAGTCACGATGAGGCTAAGAGCGTCTATTCAGAAGCGGTCAGTATCGAGCAGAACTGTATTGAAGCCCGGGAAGCTCTGGGAGTGATGTATTTTGATATTGACAAGAATTTCACATCGGCATCAGGTGAGTTTGACCAGATCCTTTCGATGGATGAGAATCATCAGATCGCCAATCTTTACATGGGCCGGATGGAATATACAAAGGATCCGAGAAACTATCAGGCTGCTATTCGGCATTGGGAGAGGGTGGAACATATAGATGATGCAATGACAAAATTTGCCTTTGGCCATTCTTATTTTGAAATGAAGAACTTTTCAAAGTCACTGGCCACCTTGTTGAAATTAAACGCGATTGAATTCAATCCGGATTGTCTTGTTTTGCTTGGGAAGATTTATGAGGAACTCGGAGATTATCAAAGCGCTTTCAAAATGTACAAAAAGATCATTGATAATCAGAATAAATATGAAAATGCCTGGTACAGTCTTGCTGAACTAACCGACAGATTAAACCAGATTGATGATTCAAGAACATATTATACTTATATCATTTCAAACATTAAGAAGGATCCTTTCATTTACAAAAGACTCGGTGAATTGTTCATATATTACTTTGGGAATAATAAATTCTCAATTGAAGCATTTGAACGTTTCGTTGAACTTCAGTTCGGAAAGGATATTACGAAAGTTCCCAAAGACCTTGTCCGGATAATCTCTCTTGTCTATCTGAAAGAGCGTGATTTTCAAAGTTCACGGAATTATGCCGCGACACTTGCAAAGAAGAAGGACTTTTCAGAATATCTCCTGAGCATCAATAATTACCAGATGAAGGACTGGGGATTATGTTATGAACACTTGAATATTTTATCGGAGAAATATTCAACGGAAAAATGGTTCATTCCGTATCAGATATCCGTTGCAGAGGTTCTTGAATACTTAAATAAGCCTGCAGAAGCCTTGAAGATATTTGAGAATCTGTTCCAGCTTTTCCCGAACCAGGATATTGATATTTATTTCAGATTCGCTCATCTGATAGAGAATCTTGTCAAAGGGACCAGAAGAGATGCCTGGGTCCATTCAAAGAAGGTGGAGCGCCCGAAGAAGATAGAGAAGTATATTGAAGATACTTTGGAAGAAGTGATCAGATTTGTTGAAAAGAGTAAACTCACGAAGCAATCACAGCATAAATTTTCTTCTGAATTAGTTTATATGAAGATCCTTGCTGAATTTGCAATTATAGTAAAGGACTTCTCCTTTGCAAAGAAAAAATTCAAGATAATCTCAAAGATAGATAATTATGAAGCTTACGGAAAATTTAATATGCTTCGCAGTGAATTTCTTGAGAAGGCCGAGTCTTATGCCAATTCGAAGAAGGAAGAGGATTACAGCAAGTACGAGAAGGAACTTCTTAAATTGATGAAGGAATACCCCGATAACTACGATGGGTACCTTTTAAAATTCGACATGAAGAAGAAGAAGGATAAAACCAAGGGGGTCGAATTATTAAAGGATGCTTATTCCAAGATCGGTGATCCGCAGCAGAAGATGAATATATTCATGCTTATTGTGGAAGAACTGATCAGTTTGAAAGATTATGAAGGCGCAAGACTTATCTTAAATGATATCTTAAATTCAGCGCCCCAATATCTTCCTGCGATTGTTCAGATGACCCGGGTCAACTTCAATCTTAAAAGATATGAAGAAGTACTGAAAAATATTAATCAGCTTCCGTTCATCGTTCATTTAGAAGAAGAGTTTTTCAATATTAAGCTGGTATCTAATTTCATGATGGAGAATTACTGCCAGATAATGGAGCAGTTTGTATTTACCGATTTCTCATTAGACAGCTGGATTGAAGATAAAGCGCATTTTAAATATTATCCTTACGTTGCATTTTCACTATACAAATTAGGCGCCTTGAAAAAGAGCCTTGAGATTTTTGAAAAGATGATGCTCAAATTTAAGAATGAAGAATTTTATATTTATTATTCGGAAGTTCTCGAATTTAACAAGAATAATGACAAGGCTCACTTAGCCCTTCTTGAAGGCTTGAAGGAATTTCCCAATTCTACCGAGATAAAGGTAAGGTACTTACAGAACCTGATGTTGATGGACAAATATCCTGATGCGGAATCATTTTTAAATTCATCATTTGACAATGAGCAAAAAGCGAATCCACGTGTTCAGTTCTTTGCCGCAAAGATGAAGGAGAAACTGAAGGATTACCAAAGCGCTGAGAGAATATTAAATAATATCCGGGACACTTACCCTGAGAAGGCAATTCTTGAAGAGTACCTCGGGCATATTCTCATTAAGGAGAATAAACTCAGGGAAGCAATAGATGTATTCCAAAGTGTACGTCAGGCAAATGTTGATAAGTATGACATGGTTAAGGAAACATTAATACCGAACCTGTATCCTTTTGCAAAGGATCCATTAAGTATTGAAAGGATCAAGCTGTTCGAAAAGATTAAGGAGCTTGATTATCTCCTAATAAATCTCTATGAGAAGCAGAAGAGGACAGATGAATATGAAGACACATTAAAATCTCTTATTGACCGGTTCCCTGATGATATCTCACTGTATTACAGAATAATTAAATTGAAGATAGACAAGAACGACCCGCCTAAAGAAATAATGATGTACATCAACTCCATCCTTGATTTTGCTCCCGATGAACTGGAAGCGAAGTATTATAAGGCATTCATCAACCTTAAATTCCTTAAGGAAGCGGAGACTGCTCTCGATTTAATGAAGGAGGTCGTTTCAAAAAAGGAAGAAACAAAATACCTCATGCTAATGGGTGAGATTTATCTTGAACTTGATCAGTCTTCAAATGCCGTTGATATCTTCTCAACAGTAGTCGAGAAGGAACCGGATAATTACAAGATTTACAAACTCCTCAGCGAGATTGAATATAACTCACAGAATTATGAGAAGTCACTCGATTTAGTCAGTAAGGGCATTGACCTTGGCTTGAATAAAGATGAAGTTCTGGAACAGATGGCAAATATATATCTCAACCTGAATAAATATGAAGAAGCAATTGCAGTATGTGAAGAGATCCTTGACAAGGGCATCGGGAAGGGGAATATCCATTCAATGCTCGGAGCTGCATATTTAATGATCGGGAATAATGTTAAGGCTCAAAATAACCTGATGCGATCTATCGAATTGGATCAGGATGCAGGAGAATGCTTCTTTAAGATGGGAGAGATATTCCTGAAACAGAAGAAGTTTAAGCAGTCCATTAAAACACTTGAAAAGTCAATTGAAAAGAATTACGATAACCAGAACCTGCATTTTTACCTTGGCGTTTCATATTTTAACCTTAATGAAACGGATAAAGCTCAGCGGGAGTTTGAGGTTGCATTACAGGAACAGAGAGATGATTATTTTGTTCATAAGTATCTTGGAGATATCTATTTCATACAGAAGAAATATTCTAAAGCTGCAATAGAATATTCCCGGGCAAGAGAGATAGACACGAAGAAGACAGAGATATATGAACCCCTTTCAAAGGCATACTTGAATATTCAGGAGTTTGAAAAGGTTATTGAATTGATTGATTACATTATTAAATTTGAGAAGCAGAATATTAATCTTTACCTGATGAAATGCAGCGCATTCTTTGAAATGAAGAAATATGAAGATGCGGAAAAGATAATTTCGCAGGTAATTAAGGTTGAACCGAATAATATAGAAGTCCTTAATCTTGCAGGAAAGATTTTATTTGCCAAAGAACAGGTCAATGAAGCGTTGAAGTACTTTGAAAAGAGTCTTCAGATAGACCCGGGAAATTTCGAAGCATTGAAATATTCCGGAATAATCAATCTTAATAAATTCCGTTTGCGTCAAGCGGAAGAGAACCTGATAAAATCACAATTCCTCAAGAGTGATGATGCAGAAATTCCCCTTCTTTTGGGGAATATTTTCATGAAGACATCTAAATGGATCGATGCCATTATTCAGTTCAGGAAGGCAATTAAGCTTAATCCGACAAGTTATGAAGCATACATCGGGTTGGGGGATATCTATCAATTTAAACAGAGATGGAATGAAGCAATTGAAGAATATGAAAAGGTTCTTTCCCTCAATTATTATCTTCCGAATATTCATTTTAATTTGGGAAGACTTTATGAAAAGATAGGGAACGGAGATAAAGCGGAGCAATTCTATCGTCAGACAATAAGAATGGATCCTGAAAATTATTCAGGAATGGAGAAGCTTGGTTTGCTCTTGATCTCTGATAAGCGGTATAATGAAGCATTGACCTTCATCATCAATGCCCTCACCAAGGAACATGATAATGTCAAGATAATGATACAGTTATTTGAATGTTACCGTAACCTTGACCAGCTTGACCAGGCGAAGAAGATACTTCAGCAGGCCAATGAACTTGCCCCGGATGATTTTGAAGTAATTAAGTCCTGGGGTGATTACTATCTTGACATTGAAGACCTGAAAAATGCCAGGAAGAGTTATGAGGCGTTGGTACTAAAGGACAACGAGTATGTTCCTGCGTTATTGAAGCTCGGACATATTTACACCGGCCTGAAGGAATATGAAAAAGCCGAAGAACTGTATAAAAAGATTATTAAGATGACCAAAGCCCGAAAAGATACCGCATTCTACGGCCTCGGATACCTCTATGAAGAGAAGGGTGATAATGAAATGGCGATTCAATGGTATCTCAGGTCAATCTCAGAGAATAACCAGTATCTCGATCCGCTCTTACGCCTGGGGAACATTTATTTCAATGAAAATAATTATATCAGGGCAGTCGATTATTGGGTTACCGCAATCAAACAGGGGATAGATGATTCGAATGTATTTTATTACCTCGGTAAGGCATATCTTAATCTCGGAGAGAATATTAAGGCCTTGAATATATTTGAAGAAGGGAAGAAAAGGCAGGATGAACTTCAGTTTAATTATGGACTAATAGAAGCATACATATCAATGGAACAGTATGAACTGGCAATTGAACTCCTTAAGAGACTGAAGCTCTCATTTAAAGATGATTCTGAACTGCTCCATAAATTTTTCAGTAAGGTGTATCTGGCAATGGAGATCCCAAATAAGGCAATCATGGAAAATTATATCCTGTTCAAGCAGGGGATAGAACCCATTTTGTCAATGTTTAATGTTGCAAAAATATATATTAAATATCTTGACAGACCTCAAGCAGGGAATTATATTCTGGAGAAATTAATTAAAGGAGATCCTGATAATCCGGATTATTACACATATCTTCTGGAAAGCTACAGGAAACTTCAAAATTACGGGAAGGCAAAGGAACTTGCTTCTGATATTGACAAGTTTGAAGAGAAGAGCGCTGAATTATATGTAGTTCTTGGTCGGTTATTTGAGGATCTCAATGATAAAAAAGCTGCAAGAGATGCATATATCAATGCTCTGAATATAAATCCTCATTTAGAGGAGATTCAAGATAAACTTGGAAATATCTAAAGTTGAAGAAGATAATTAGGACATTCCCTTTGATTATTTATTCCGGATTTATATTCATCATGTCTTCTATCCCGGCAGAAGAACTCCCGGAAGAATCATTCGTGAATTTTTATTTGCTTGCTCATTTCTTTGAATTTATTATCTTCGGATTTTTATCCGGATTCGCATTCAAGGGATCTTTTCTTATACCTGCCGCAGCAGGAATTATCTATTCAGGGTTTGATGAATTTCACCAGTTGTTTACTCCCGGCAGATACTGCAGTTTTATTGATTTTATCGTTGATACTGCAGGAGTAGTTGTCGGGGTATACCTGTTTAATGCTATTTTAAAGAGGTTCAATAATGAAAAAAAATGAAATAGATGATTTCAAAGAATTCCGCATATACGCCGGGCAGCAGAACTGGTAATTGATTCGGAATAGACGGCACAGAGTAATTTTGTAAAAGGAGTATTTTCTTGAAAGAGAAATTTCATTCCAGACTTCAGCTGAAGTTAATAATAATATTCATACTCTATTCATTTGTTATCATTACCTTAAGCGCGTATTATGCATATAACAATCTGTTCCGGCTGCTGGAAGCGGATTTGGGTAAACGCCTTATTCAGACAGGAGCTTCTTTGTCAGGGACTATACATCCTTTTCAGTTAGCGCTCGGAAAGGGTTCAGAAACAACGGAGACATACAGGAATCTTCAAAAGAAGCTTGGAGATTATAAAGAGATATTTGATTTAAATGAAATGATTATTCTTTCAACGGATGGAAGGATTCTGGTCTCCCCGGTCAATGACTATAAAATCGGGGATAATTTCGACTTGATCAGAATATACGAGGAAGAGTTTGACCTTGCAAAGACAGGGATATCTTCCACTTCGATCATATATAAAGGGAGTGACGGGGAATATTATAAATCAGGGATTGTTCCTGTTATGGACACTAAGGGGAATGTCATAGGAATTATTGTTTCTGAAGCATCTGCAAAATTTCTTGATATTCTGAATAAGATTAAGAATATGTTCATAACAATGGAGATGATTGCATTGATCACTTCATTGATAATCGGCTGGATCTTAGGGAAATCAGTTACCTCACCCATAAACAAAGTTGTTTCCGGCCTGCAGAAGATCGGCACAGGAGACTTGCAGCATGAGATCCTCGTCAGGACAAGGGATGAGATTGGATTTCTTGCGCATTCGTTCAACTTAATGGTAGGTCAACTGAAGGAACGCGATATGGAATTACGGCAGCTTGCAGCTACTGTCGCCCATGAAGTTAAGAATCCTTTAATGGGAATAAGCGGGAGCGTTACTTTGATTTCGAGACGAACTGATGATAAAGAATCCCTGGAACTCCTCGATAATATTCATAATGAGATCAAGTCTCTGGATAAACTTGTCAATGAATTCTTGACTTTTGCAAGGTTCTCTGAGCCGGTATTTTCAGAGTTTGATCTGGTACGGCTGGTCGAAGGGATTTTATCTTTCTCAATAGACCTGATTGAAGAAAGGAAGATCAAGATAAAAAGGAATTTTCCCGAATCAATTATAATGACCGGGGACACAGATAAAATAAAACGGGCAATTACAAATGTTATTCAGAACAGTATTGATGCAATGAACGAGAATGGCCTTCTCCGTGTCTCCATTACAGATTATGGTACTGAGATATTGATAGAGATAGCAGATACAGGAAAGGGTATAGGGAGCGAGGATGTGAATAAATTATTTGAACCGTTCTTTACAACAAAGGAAAAAGGCACAGGGTTAGGCCTGGCAATCGTGAAGAAGATTATCGAACAGCACGGCGGGAAAATTGAAATGCAGGCTAATGAAAAGATCGGAATGAGAACAAGAATCACTTTCTTAAAAAAGCAAAAAAGATCAGGAGATAAAATAGATGTATAATGTTTTAATTGTGGACGATAATAAGACAATAGGCAGTATCCTTCAGAAAGCGTTTACGAGGAAAGACTTGAAGCTGTTCATGGCAGAAGACGGGGAGACTGCAATTGAACTTCTTAATAATAATTCTTTCTCTGTCGTAATTACAGATTTTAAATTACCGGCGAAATCCGGAATGGATGTTCTTGAAGCAGCAATGGCAGTTGAATCGAAACCTGAAGTGATCATCATTACTGCATTTGGAACAGTTGAAACTGCAGTTCAAGCAATGAAGAACGGAGCATTTGATTTTGTTTTGAAGCCTTTTGAATTGGATGAGATAGAAGTTAAATTTGAGAAAGCTTTAAAAAGCTGGGAGTTAAAGAAGAAGAACATTTCACTTGAGCAGGAGAATGTTTATTTACGTGAACAGCAAAGCGAACTCTTTAACTTCAATGAGATAATCGGGAGTTCAAATTCAATAAAAGCTGTACTTGATATTGTAAAGAAGGTATCCAGCTCAAAGACCTCTGTTCTGATTAGAGGAGAGACGGGAACAGGTAAGGAATTGATCGCGCGTGCTATTCACTTTAATTCGGACAGGAGGAATAAACCGTTTGTCCGGGTAAACTGCGCAGCTTTTGCGGAAGGTGTTCTCGAATCCGAGTTATTCGGACATGAGAAGGGGTCTTTTACCGGCGCCGATTATCAGAGGATAGGAAGGTTTGAACTCGCTGACGGCGGTACAATATTTCTTGATGAGATAGGGGACCTGCCGATGGGTACACAGATTAAACTGCTAAGGATTTTACAGGAACACGAGTTTGAAAGAGTCGGTGGTGTGAGAACGGTCAAGGTGGATATCAGGTTAATTGCAGCAACAAATCAGGACCTGGAAGAAAAAATTAAAAAGAGAACTTTCAGGGAAGACCTCTTTTACAGGATTAATGTTGTTCCTATTCAAGTCCCTCCTCTGAGAAACAGGGTTGATGACATAATCCTGCTTATTAAGCATTTTTTAAATAAGTTCTCAAAGGAGATCGGGGTAAAACAAAAAACGATATCTGAGAGAGCTATGAAAACCTTGACTGAGTATCACTGGAAAGGAAATGTCAGGGAATTGGAAAACATGATCGAGCGTGTGGTTGTTCTGACAAAAAAGGAAGAGATCGACGTTGAAGACCTCCCATTTGAATTGCATTCGGATGTCTGCGTAGATATATCAAGACTTGAAAATAAAACACTACCCGAATTAGTTGAGGAATTTGAGAAGGGGATTATATTCAGACTGTTAAAGGAAGAGAACTGGAAGAAGTTGAATGTCTCGAAGAGACTCGGCTTGAAACCGAGCACTCTGTATTATAAGATTGAAAAATTCGGACTGACAGAGGATTAAAAAATTGGAAAGATTTTCAATATTTTGTAAATCTAATTTGAAAATTATAATGAAGAAATCGGGAGAAGGGCATAAATTAATGTGTTTTTTGCCTTTTTTCAATATACGAATTTTTTTCTGCGGTTATTTCATTAATGGTTTTGTTCATATTTGGCACAGAAAATGCCCCTTAAGTTATTGAATTAACCGAAGGTAACGTGGTGAAAAGATTAAATAAATTACTCCTTTTGATTTTGGGCTTTCTGCTCCGCTTGACCGGAACTCCGCAGGTATATGCGGCGGCTGTTGATGAGAACAGAATTCATGAGCTGCGGGAGGAGATAAGTGAAAAGCGAGAGAAGATAAAAGATTTAGATAAGGAGATAAAAAATCTTAATAAGGAGATAGAAAAGCTTTCAAAAGAAAAGGCTGATCTAAAAAAGGCTTTTAATGATAATCCCACAGGAATAAATGAATCGAAACTAAATAAGGTGTTAAGCAAACTTCGTGAACAGATTGAAGCATTGAATAAAATTGAATTAGACAGAGAGATACACTTGAACAATCTTAAGGAGAGGGATAGAGAATTAATCAAACTGCTCAATCAAAAGACAGAGATACTTATTAAGGAAGTTAAAGAGAAGGAAGCGGAAAATAACCTGATTGAAATAGACAAGCGTATCACTGAAATTCTTCTTATTCAGGATGAGAAAAATTCTCTGTATAAAGAGATAGACCAAACCTATCCCGAAATTCCTAACATTGAGATTCAGATATTAGATTCAGATTCCAATGAGATTCTTAATGAGAAATTAAAGTTTGTCAATGACCAGCTTCTCCTTCTCGATATAAAAGGCCGACAGCTTGAAGAAAACAAGGAGCGTTTCCTGATTGAATATAAAATAATTGAGATTCTGATCGATTTCTACAGTGATCCTTCAGCAAGGAAGGATGAGATGTTCGACCAGATGCAGATTCTTGCTATTCAGATTCAGGAGATGCAGAAGAACCTTGAATTGAATAATGAAAAAATAAATAATTATATTAAATTAAAAGATGAAATTAATAAAAAGATAGAATCGGGAGGATCAAAATGAAAAGAACTATTTTAGTATCAATTTTACTTCTCTTTATTTCGTTCTTTGTTTATTCGGACGAGATCAAGGATAATCTTACTGATGAGCAGAAAGAAGAGATCATGCAGTATCTTGAATCAAGAGATGAATATAGTGATTATGTCCTGCAAAAGAGTTTGAAGTCGCAGAGGGAGGAGAATATCCTTGTCCTGGACAGGGAATTGGGTTTTCTCACTACATTCGAGGGAAGGTCTTTCTATGTCGAAAGGATCTATGAGAATTTCCAAATGCATATATTTGATGTAAAGACCGGGAAAAAATTATTTTCAATCCCTTACATTGCAATTCAGAATTATACAATAGATGATTCCGGGGAGTTTTATATCGCAACCCTTGAAGACGGAACGATAATTAAAATCCCTATATTTATTAATGAAGAGAATTTTGATAATATTACTATTACTGATGCGGACGGTAATCCCCTTGATATTCAATTCACTCCGATTTATTCGGATTTTGGAATTATCGGCGCAAGACTCCAGCTTTCGGGCGATGTCTATTTCGACTATAAGAATCCGATTTACGGGAATTCAGGCCTGACCATTTTCAGTGACCTCGGGTTCTCAGATACATTTCAGGAGATGAATAAAGAACAGAATTTTGTTCTTTATATGGATTATGAATTGGATTTGCCGGATGATGATGACGAAAATAATGGGAAGGATAAAACCAATTGAAAATTAGAGGAATAATTTTATGAAGTATTACAAGAAATCCTTAACCGGAATTTTATTGATTCTGATATTCAGTTTAGCCGTATTTGGCGCAGATAAATTGAATATGGACATGGATACATATATTCTTTACGATGATTTCTACGAAGTTTATCAGGATGGATTGAAGTTTAATATTCAGCATCAGACTTATGAAACAATTGATTCGATCGGAAACATGAGTTTTGAGACTGAACTTAAATATCAGGAAGGGGAGAAGATTCCAAAGGATTTCTGGCATTTAGAAACTTTCTCAATTCAGCACAGGCATGTATTAAATCCTAAATTAAAACTGCGTTTGAGAGCAGAAGCAGTTTATGATTATTATTACGATCCTCTGTTCAGAAATCTCGCATTTTCAAATGCTGTTACTTTGTATTATTATTTTAATCTTTTCTTCTATGTTAAGCTGGAATATTATTTTGAAAAGGAAACCTTTACTGAATCAAACATCCTGGATAACTTTTCACATCAGCTGCTCATGAAAATTATGAAAAGGCAATCCCTTTTAAATTCATATTATTTCATGTTAATAGCGGGAGAGCGGAAAGTTCCGAACTGGTCAGTATCCGGGGTATCTGGTACTTCACATAGAATCGACGGGAATGTTACCGGTGTCTTCTCACTCATGACAGGGTTGAATAAAAAAATGTTCAATGAATTCAGCACTCAATTAGAGTACTATTCTTCAAATATCAAGGCATATGAACTGGTAAATATAGGAAATATGATCATTATTGAACTGCCCGACCAAACATCAGGAACACGCCAGTTAATTGACGATTACTTTAACTATTATTCAAGACGATTCAATAATAACATTACATGGCTGATGGGAAAGAATTACATACTCCAGTTCTCTGCATCGTATATTTTGAAAAATTATGAATCTAAAAATTCAAGAAGTGAGTTCGGAATTATTAAGGATTCAAAGGAATGGGATGAACAGCAGAATTATTCCTTGACGATCCTTAAAAATGACATCTTCGTTAAAGGCTTCTCTCTAAAATTGAATTCGCTATTTCAGATTAATTCTTCTAATAATAAATTTAATCAATATTATCTTTACAATGGAAATAGGTTTATGTTCTCATTCAGCGCGGGATATAAATTCTAAAGGCCTAATTGCCCCGAAATAGATTTCATTGCAGTTAATGTAATATCAATGAATTGTTCAAGTGAAAAGCCTAATTCAGAACAGGCTTTGATGCTTTCGCGGTTTGCTCCGGCTGCGAATTTTTTCTCGCCCATTTTCTTTATTACAAAATCAGTTTCGATAAGATCAATTTTCTTCTCCGGCTTAATTAATGCGCAGGCTACTATTAACCCGGTTAAACTGTCAACAGCAAAGATTGCTTTCTTTAAATTTGTGTCCCTTTCAACATTTCCGACATGCGCTAATACTGCATCAGTAACTTCGGGCGGATATCCTGCTTCCTTCAGTATTTCAACGCCAATCTCTCCGTGTTTCTCAGGTGTATTCATTGTTTCTTCATAATCAACATCATGCACGAGGCCTACCAACTCCCAAAGTTCCTCATCTTCCTTCAACTCTTTCGCCAATGCCTTCATTGAAGCCTGAACTGCATACATATGTTTTAAGAGGTTCTTATTCTTAATTCGTGATTGAACAAGTTCTTCCGCCTGGTTAAGATCAAATGTCATCAATGTATGCCTCCTTTTTCACTTTACCTTCTGAAAAGAGCCGTATAGCTGCTTTTATCTTTTCTAAATCAACTCTTGTATTCTTACAAGGACCTTCCGGCCTTTCATTTGAGAATGCTAAAACGGGAATGAATAAACCTATATCCTGGAGCCCGGCAACAAGGTCCCGTTCACAGGCAATGGCAATTATTGCAGAAGGTTTGATGTCCTTAATCACTTTCCTCGCGATACTTCCACCAGTTGCTGTGAAGACAGGACAACCTATCTCCTTCCCGTATTCACGAAGCTCCTTCATTATCTCAGGTTTCAGACAACGGGGAAGTAATATTAAGATTGGTTTATGCGGCTTGAAATTTACTATCTCTATCAGAGAGTTGTTTACCTTGATAAATGAATGACGTAATTTATCTTCAGAGACTCTGAATAATTTCCCGAATTTTATTACCTGCGGTAAAAGAATATGTAATAATTTGAATTTTTTCCCGGGAACATGTCTTGAAAAGAAAAAGAAATTCTTCATTGTTAAAATACTTAATCCGATCATGATGAACCAAAGCCAGATAAATCCTGATATAATCATTAAAGATAAGTAAAGGATTTCCGGGATAGCTTTATGGAACTCTGCAAGTCGCGGGGCGATAAGAAATAAGATTAATGCTATTAATACATTGAACAGAATTAAAACGAAAAAAGAGAATCCGAGAAAGAGCCGTTTATTTGCTGAAATTACTGCATCGGTTGAACTGAAGTCCCCGTCCCAGTTTAGCCATTCATCACCCAAGACTCTGTCTTTAAATGGAGATGACTTCTCATCCTTCTCTTTATTTGTTTCTTCTTCTCCCATAATTCCCCGGAGTTATTTTTTTGATTTAAATTTTTACGGGTATAATCTTGTAATTGTCCGCGGGAACGGAATGGTTTCACGGATATGCTTCAAGCCGCAGAGCCAGGAGACCGTTCTTTCAATTCCAAGGCCGAACCCGCCATGAGGAACAGAACCGAATCTTCGTAAATCAAGGTACCATTGGAACGCTTCTTCAGGCAAACCCCATTCTTTTAAGCGCTGTTTAAGTAAATCCAATTTATAAATTCTTTCTGAACCTCCGATTATTTCACCGTATCCTTCCGGAGCAAGCATATCAACACAGAGCGCTTTATTCGGGTCATCAGGATCAGGCTCCATGTAAAATGCCTTTGCTTTTGCAGGATAACGATGAACAATTAACGGCGATTCAAATAATTCGGAAATGACGGTTTCTTCTTCTGCTCCTAAATCATTACCCCATTCAACCTCTCTTCCCAGTTCCTTCAACTTACTGACAACTTCCGTATATTCCATTCTCGGGAAAGGTAACTTTATCTTTTCAAGCTTCTCAATATCCCTTTCCAGAACCTTTAATTCCTGGCGCCTGTTCTTTAACACCTCTGTGACTAAATGAAATATGTATTCCTCAGATAGTTTAATTACATCGTCCAAGTGATACCAGGCAGCTTCCGGTTCAATCATCCAAAATTCCGTTAAATGCCTGCGTGTC
>JAQVHJ010000351.1 GCA_028696285.1 bacterium | reverse complement strand
TTCACCTTTACAGCATGCTCCGCATTGCTGACATTCAAAATTTAACCCTTTTTCGAAAAACTGCATCAGAATTTTCTCCTGTCAATTATTTCCCGATTTTTAAAGATAGCTTGATATTTAATTCCCGCTGAACGTGCTAAATCATATGCTTTGGAGAATTCATATCCTAAAAATTTAACATAATGAGCATCCGAACCAAAAACAACAGTATCCCCTCCTAATTCAGCATATTTCTTGATAATTTCAAAATGCGGATATGTATGTTTAGGGGAATTTCTCAGTCCTGACGTGTTTATTTCGATTACTTTTCCCGACTCAATTATCGTTCTTATTATTTGTGAAATAGTTTCAGAATAATCCCCGGGATTATAATCCCCGTAATAAATATGTCCGTACCTTGCAATAATATCAAAATGCCCGATAACATCAAATAATCCGGTCTTTACCAGTTCAAGAAGTCTAAGGAAATATTGCGTGTACGCTTCTTGTGGTTTGATTGTTTTAAATTTGGACACATCCTCTTCGTTTGAACTTGAAACATTCCAATCATTAACAAAATGAATTGAACCGATTACAAAATCAACAGATATCTCCGAGAGAATCTGTTCTATCTTATCAAGATATTGCGGCTGATACGTGATTTCCACTCCCTTCTTCAAAATTATGGAGCTGCCGAATAACGATTTTAAAATATTCAAATCCCGACCGTATTGAAGATCATTATAAAAATTACATCCGGGATCCTTCGGATCTAAATCTATGTGTTCAGAAAATCCCATTTCTAAAATCCCTTTTCGTAGAGCTTCGTCGCAGAACTCTATCAAACTCGTCTGTGAATCGACAGAAAATTCCGAATGAACATGGTAATCAATCATTTCTTCTCCTGAATTAAAGACAGATTATAACACAAACCGGTTTTTAAATCAAGTAAAAATAAATCTTGAAACCGCTTTTTCTTCCAAATAATAAGGAATAATCTTTATTTACACCACTTAATTTTTGATTTTCCTTGACTTTAATTTTTTTGTATGATATAATTCATTATATTTGCTTAAAAATAAAAAAAAAGGAGTTTAGGTCATGGCAAAATTAACCAAGGTCACACCAAAAAATGTTCATCAAATATTAAGTAAGTATATTCTTGCTGACGGATATCCCTTCGTTGTCGATTTAAAGAACAGCAAGGGAAGCTATATGCTCGATGCAAAGACTGGGAAGAAATATCTTGATTTCTTTACATTCTTTGCCTCATTTCCAATAGGATACAATCACCCGAAAATGACAACTATATCTTTCATGGAAAAGCTTGCTCAAGTCGCAGTAAATAAACCTTCAAACTCAGATCTCTATACTGTGGAGATGGCAGAGTTTGTCCAGGCTTTCGCAAATATCGCCGCACCCAAGGAATTTAAACATTTTTTCTTTATCAGCGGCGGTGGATTAGCTGTAGAAAATTCATTAAAGGCGGCTTTTGATTGGAAAGTACGGCTTAATAAAAGCAAGGGCATTAAAGGGGAAGTTGGAACAAAAGTAATCCATTTTAAGGAAGCATTTCACGGCAGAACCGGATATACTCTTTCCTTAACTAATACTGCCGATCCGAGAAAATACATGTATTTTCCCAGATTCAAATGGCCGAGGATCACTACTCCTAAAATTACCTTCCCGCTAAATGAAAAGAATCTTAAGGCAGTAAAGAAACTTGAAGAGAGGGCTCTCAAAGAAATCAATTCTGCAATTAAAAGATATGGAAATGACATTGCAGCATTAATCATCGAACCTATCCAGGGGGAAGGCGGAGATAATCATTTCAGACCTGAATTCTTCAAAGCTTTACGCACTATTACTGAAAAGAATAATATCATCTTTATATTCGATGAAGTTCAATCAGGAATGGGCTTGACAGGAAAATGGTGGGCGTTTCAGCATTGTGGAATTACTCCTGATATCGTTTGTTTCGGAAAAAAATCACAAGTTTGCGGGATAATGGCTACAGATAAATTAATTAAAGTTAAAGACAATGTTTTCCAGGAATGCAGCAGATTAAATTCAACTTGGGGCGGGAATCTCGTTGATATGTTCAGAGCAACAAAATACCTCGAGATAATTCAATCGGAAAATTTAGTAAAGAATGCAGAGAAAATGGGCGCTTTAATCATGATGCATCTTGATAAACTACAAAAGGAATTCCCTGCAAAGATCTCCAATGTTAGAGGAAAGGGTTTAATGATTGCATTTGACTGCAAATCACCTGAGCAAAGACATAAATTGCTTGGCATCATGCAGAAGAATCTGATGATTGCTTTACCTTGCGGAAAAAAATCAGTTAGATTCAGACCCCCGCTAAACATTAGTAAATCTGAAGTTGAAAAAGGAATGGAGATTCTACGAAAGTCTTTAATGGCTTTATAAGAATATTTACTATAAAAATTTAATATAAAAGAACTGAAAAGGAGGAGCATTATGAAAAGGGATAGTCTTTTACCTGTTTTACTTATAATTCTGATTCTCCTATTAACCGTTGATATCGGACTGAGACTCTTCAAACCTGCGCCGGTCAGCGCGGAGTGGAAGAATGACGGTTCTTCAACCAGTGATAGTTATAGACTGAGCAATGTCTCCGATAATCTTGAGAAAATCGCCAGGTCATTGGAAGGAATAAATAACTCTATTGATAATCTGGGAGATGTCAGTGACCAGATGAAGTCAATGAATTATAATATTAAGGATATTAACTCAACGCTTAATTCAATCAACCGCTCTGTTGAACGGTTGCAGAAATGAGGTATAAAATGGCAAGAAAGGGAAAATTAAAAATCGGAATTACAACCGGCGGCGGGGATTGCCCCGGATTAAATGCCGTAATCAGGGCTGTTGTTAAAAGCGCTTTTAATCTCGGTTGGAATTGCATTGGGATTAAAGGGGGGTTTGAAGGCTTGCTTGATACTTCAAAAATCGATATTATACAACCTGCCGACATTAAAGGAATCCTGCATCTCGGAGGTACAATTTTAGGAACTACCAATCGCGGGAATCCTTTTAAATATCCGACAAAAGTAAAAGGAAAAATTGTTGAACAGGATGTCTCTGATAAAGTTGTTCAGAATTTCAAAAAATTAGGTCTCGACTGTCTTGTTTGTATCGGTGGCGATGGAACCCTTACTATTGCTCATGGCTTATCAAAAAAAGGAATACCCATTGTCGGGGTCCCGAAAACAATTGATAACGACCTGTCTTCAACTGTTATTACATTCGGGTTTGATACTGCCGTTTCAACCGCTACAGATGCAATTGATAAATTGCATTCAACTGCAGAAAGTCATAAGCGGGTAATGGTTGTTGAACTGATGGGAAGGT
>JAQVHJ010000350.1 GCA_028696285.1 bacterium | reverse complement strand
AAAGCCTTACAACGAATTCTGTTGCAATATGCTGGGAATCAGCAGCAGACCCGCCATTACCGCAAATCAGGAGTTTATTTCCGCTTTTCAATGCCTTGGTAATCTGAAGGATAAGCTCCATAAGCGGTGAGAGATCTCCGTTTAGGAAGTCATGCTTGTATTTAATGCTTTCAGTGATAATCTTTTTTATTTTTTCTTTCATAATAATTAAGCCTGGAACAGTTTAAGATTACTTTTCATCCAATCCAATTGAGAAGAAAGCCCGTCGGAAATATTATACCGGGGATTATACCCGAGAATCTTTTTTGATAATTGATTACTTGAGAAGGTATCCTTGACATCACCTTTCTTCTTTTCGATCTGTTTAATTTTCAATTTTTTCCCGGTTAAATCTTTGACTATTTCCAGAACTTCATTCATTGAAATTCTGGACCCGCCGCCAAGATTAAATATACGGTATTTTTTTCTTTTAAATCTAATGTTCGGGATATACCGTGAATAATATCGTCAATATAAGTAAAGTCCCGGGTTTGCTTTCCATCTCCGAACAGGTTGAATTCAGTTCCTGTCAAAGCAGCCCTGAACAGTTTTGAGAATGCCATGTCAGGTCTTTGCGCGGGACCGTACACAGAAAAGAATCTCAGGCAATAATATTCCAAACTAAAGTTCTGGTGATATATCCTGCAGAGATTTTCACCCATCAACTTAGTAGAGCCGTAGGGGGAGACAGGAACCGGGATAGATTTATTCTCATCCATCGGGAGGGTGTCAGTATCACCGTAAACAGAAGATGACGATGCAAAGATAAATTTATCAATCTTATTTTGCACAGACCATTCAAGGAGTTTCTGTAGCGCAAGGATATTATCCTTGACATAGATATTAAATGAATCGCCCCATGAACCTCGAACACCGGGCTGGGCAGCTAAGTGAATAATAATGTCGGCTTTCCTGATATTTTTCTCTAAACCCGGCTTTGAAAGATCGAATTCGAAAAATTTAAATCGTTCAGATTTCAGGAAGGGAGACAGGTTGAACTTCTTTATTTTTTTAGAATAGTAGTCGGAAAAGTTATCAATGCCAATTACAGAAAAGTGATTATTTAAAAGGAATTTAACAAGGTGAGAACCGATAAAACCCGCTGCTCCAGTTACGATTATTTCTTGAGTCACATTTCACCTCGGGTTGGGAAAGGATCAAAATGCTTTAAGAGCTTCCTCTTCATTTGGGAAAATCTGGAACAGTTTAGTAAATCCCAAAAGATCGAAAACTTTATATACCTTTGAATTTAAATTAGAAAGTTTAATATCTCCTCCCTTTTGCCTAATCTCCCCGATAACACTCATGAATACGCCTAACCCGGCGCTTGAAATGTAGTCCAGGTTTTTCATCTGCACAACGACATTGTACTTGTTATCCTTCATTAGACTTCTTAGCTGGTCCTCAAATTTCGAGAAGGTATGTGCATCTAAGAATCCGGATAGAACAAGTAAGCAAACTCCGGAATTAATTTCGTTGGTCTTAACTTCAATATTAAGGTCTGCCACAGAGTCCTCCAACTACGTTATTGTTTTTTTGTTAAATAGCTTATTATGTATAATATCAAAATTATCATAATAAGTCAAGTAAATTTTTCAGATATTTATAATAAAAAGAACTCAACCGGTTTCTCTTCACCTTCAGATGAGTGTAGAGTTGAGATTGTAACAGCATCTTTAATAGCATTTTCCTGCGCTTTAATTTGAGTAATATTATACTCAATATCCCTGATAAAAGCGACTAAGGAATCAGAAGTAGTTGCTTTTTTCTTCAGGTTTTCCTCAAACTCATAGGCATAGGCATCGAAGATCTCTATGTTTTTGATCTTCATTAAACTTTCTTTGGTCCCGATATTTTTCAGGAATTCAAGATAACCTGACTCGTTCATGAGAATTTCAATAAGGGTTCCCACACCGAACTCCTCCCGGGAAGAGATAATCTCGATCAGAAGGTCGAGAATAAATCCGAGTTTCTCCTTATCTTCAAGGGGGAGTCGTTTTTCAAATGATTCCATGCCTTTTTCATTTTGGAGAGTTTCAAGAAGGCATTGGGTCGGGAACTCCTTCTTAAGTTTTTCGACCTGGACTCTGGATGAGTAATTCAAGTCAACAGAAGGGATCTTCAGTAATCTTAAAAAATCCTTATCAGCAGTGGAAATGTTATCTTTTGTCAGAGCGTCCTTGTTTCTTTTCAGGATGTCACCGAAATAAACAAGTCTCAGGAACGAGAGGATATCCAGGATTTCAGGACGTTCAAGGAGTTTATCACCCACGACCTTATAGGGGATATTCATGCTTGATAAACCATTTTTTAAGGCTTCTATCTGTTTATTTGTCCGGACAACTACCATACACTCGGCATATTTTCTTTTATCTTCGGAGATTGCCTGAATAATTTTATTTGTGATATAAGTAACCTGGTCAAACTCATCATCAGCAATCAGACGGATTACTTGTTTCCCTGTTAGAAAATCGCGGAATTCGGCATTCTCGGCAAAGGTAATTCCTTCTTCCTTAATTGTTTCTTCATCAACTATCCTTCGTTCAACCAGTATTCTTTCAAGGTCTATACGTTCCCTTTCAAACTGCAATAAGGTTGAATTCTTATAATCTTCATTGAATTTAAGAGCCATGTTATCCCAAGACGGGGCTATTCCGTAAAGTATTCTTTCCTGCGCCCCGGTAAAGGTTACATTCTGTGTCTTTTCAGCAAGGAACTTTATCATGTGGTATTGGGCAGGATTTGCATAATGATAATCGTCAATGAAGATATATTTGTAGAGGTCGGTGTAATATGATTTCACTTCAAAACTTTTATTGAAGAGCTGGACTGTTAAATAAACTAAGTCTTCAGGGTCTCCTGTATTGCTCTTAAATAATTTTTCCTGGTAAATTTTATAGATCTTTGCAATATTTTTATGAAGTTTTTCGGTTACCTTCTTTTCGTAGTCTTCAGGAGAAAGCAGGTTGATCTTCGCTTTTGAAATCTCATCCATTACCGTTGAGAAGGGTGTTTCCTTCTCATCAAAACCGGCTTCCTTAATTGCACGCTTGAGCAGGAGAATTCTTTCGTGGGCAACAACAACACGGTATAACGGTGTCTTCTTATACCCGAGTTTCTGTAGATTGACATTACCGAAGGTTTCTTCATTAAGTATCCGCATTGCAGTTGAGTGGAATGTACCTATATTCATATCAATTAAGACTTTATCGGGGAGTAAGTTTGAAACCATATCCAGGATGTAACCTGCAGCTTGATTTGTAAAAGTAAGACCGAGTATCTCTTCCGGTTTGATTCCCCGGACAACAATTAAATATGCAA
>JAQVHJ010000349.1 GCA_028696285.1 bacterium | reverse complement strand
TGGGACAGAGCTTCTTCATAAGTAATGATTTTATTTGCATAAAGTTTCAGAAGGTTCTGATCAAATGACTCCATTCCATATTGAGAACCTTCTTTAATTGCATCATTAATTTCTTCAATTCTTTCCGGCTGCTGAATTAATTCTCTGATATTTGCAGTGACCCGCATTATTTCCAGGGCGGGGATTCTACCGGCTTTATCGATTCTGGCTAAGAGTCTCATTGAAATAACAGCTTTCAATGTAAAAGATAACTGCATTCGGATTTGAGCCTGCTGATATGGTGGGAAGAAGTCGATAATTCTGTTAATAGTTCCAAGACAATCTGAAGTGTGGAGAGTTCCGAAAACCATGTGTCCTGTTTCTGCAGCGGTAATACCTGCGCCAACTGTTTCCATGTCTCTCAACTCACCGATTAAGATTACATCGGGGTCCTGGCGCAGAACATGTTTCAAGGCGCTGGAGAAATTATCCGTGTCGATTCCAATCTCACGCTGAGTGATACTGCTTAATTTATCTTTATGCAGAAACTCAATCGGGTCTTCAATGGTTACAATGTGGCACTTACGATGAGTATTGATATAGTCAATCATAGCAGCGAGAGTGGTTGATTTCCCTGAACCTGTAGTTCCCGTAACAAGGCAAAGGCCTCTTGGTTCCAGGGCTATATCCTTCATAACAGAAGGGAGATTTAATTCATTGAATGAGGGGATTTCGACAGGAACAATTCTGACAACAACACCGTAGGAACCCCTAGCCTTGAAAATATTCACACGGAAACGAGCCAATCCAGGTTCACTATGAGAAAGGTCCATTTCCTTGTCATCTTCAAACTTCTTTTTCCTTTCTTCTGTCTGAAGGAAATAATAAACAACCTTTCTTACTGTATCGAAATCAAGTTTCGGTATATTTGTAGAAGGTTGAAGTTCTCCGTTGACTCTAAACATAGGAGGACTTCCAACCTTGATATGTATATCAGAAGCCTTCTTTTCGACCATCGCCCTCAATAAATCTCGAATGTTCATTTTTTTGCCTCCTTTGGCAAGAAGAGAAGATATTAAAATAACCTGCGTAAATTAGATTTTATCATATATTTTACCAAAAGTCAAATAAAATATTAGTTTTTTGTTGAAAAATATTAATTTTTATGTTAAAATAAAAGAAATTGAATCAGGAGATTATGACAAGAGGAATTTTTATAACGTTTGAAGGCCCGGAAGGATGTGGGAAGACCACGCAGATTACAATGCTTGAGGGGTATCTGAAGGAGCATGGGTTCCAATATCATATTTCCCGAGAACCCGGTGGGACAAGAATATCCAATCAAATCCGCCAGATTCTTCTCAACACTGAAAATAAAGAGATGTTTTCAAAGACAGAGTTATTGTTATATGCTGCAGATCGTGCACAACACACAGAAGAGACTATCAAACCCTTATTGAAGAAGGGATTTGTAGTAATTTCAGACAGGTATTTTGATTCAACTACAGCATATCAAGGATATGGCCGGGGTTTGGACCTGGAATTTGTGAATAACCTGAATAATATTGCAACGGGGGGTTTAAAGCCTGATTTAACGGTGTTAATCACACTTTCTCCCGAGATAGGTTTGAAGAGAGCATATAAAATCAGTGAAGCGGACGGGTTTCCAAACCATGGCGACAGATTGGAACAGGAGAATATTAAATTTCATAAGAAGGTTCTTCAAGGGTACCTGAGTATTGCAGAACAGGAAGAGGAACGTTTCTTGATTATTAACGGGGAGAAGACTCCCGATGAAATACATGCCCTTATTATCAATGAGTTTAAATTAAAATTTAAAAAATGATTAATAAATTTAAGGATTTTATTGGAAATACTGAAAATTTAAAGGTTTTACAGAATAAGATCCTGTCGAAAACAATTCCTAATGCATTTCTATTCTATGGACCATCAGGTTTAGGGAAAAAGACTCTTGCTTATATTTTTTCCGCTTCATTAAATTGCATGAACCGGTCCGATAAAGACGCTGAACCTTGCGGGATTTGTTCGAACTGCAAGAGGATTTTTACTGATACATATCCTGATGTTAAATTAATTACAAGAGAGCCGGACAGGGCAAGCATAAGCATAGAACAGGTTCGGGAGATTAAGAAGCAAGCATATCAGACAGCCTAAGAAGGGAGATATAAGGTATATATCATTGATGATCCAAAAGACCTGAAGGATGCATCTAATGCGCTTTTAAAATTAATTGAAGCACCTCCGAAAGAGACATTATTTATACTCTTGACCGATAATTTAATGAAGCAGCTCCCGACAATCATCTCAAGATGCCAGGTCATGAAATTTCAAAAGCTTACGGAGAGTGAATTAAAAAAATTCATTCAAGGGAATTATCCTGAATTATTAGAGGAAGAACGGTTAATAAACCTTCTTTCCGGCGGCAGTCCCGGTGAAATCCTGAAATTTTCATCTGATGAATTGAAGATAATAGAAAAGAGTGTGTTTAAATCAATTGAGTTTATAAAAAAAAGTCCATATTTTAAAATATTGGATGAGTCGAAGAAGGTTACGGATATTTCTTTAAGTAAAATGCCGTTTCTAACCGAAGATGATATTAATGAATTGAGTCCAGATACCGGAAAATCCCGGAAGAAAAGTACCCAGGAAACAAGGGAGATTTTATTGGATTGGTTTTCTGTTATGCAGATTTTCCTGAGAGATCTATATTTTCATATTCGGAAATATCCAGGCAACTTTTTTTATTTTCAGCATCTTAAATCGGATTTTTTTTCAAGGGTCAGCTCAGGAATTGAAGCAGAAGCGCTGTTTAAAGTGATTAAAGAGATAGAAAATATCAGAAGTGCTTTGGAGAAAAACGCAAACAGGGAACTGGTCTTTCTCAATTTTGTAATGGAAATAAAAGAACTTTTTAAATAAAATACTCTCTATTTACAAATTAATCGGGTAGAAAACCTGAGACGAACTTCAACTATTTTCTCGATCCAATTTCATGTTGCGGAAATTGAGCGGGATCACTATGCTTCGTTTATGACTAAAAATGCAAATTGAAATATTTATATTTAGTCCCTGTAGGGACGACAGCCATTAGCCCAGGGTTTTAACACGGGGTAAGGTTGATAGAAATTATGTATGAGAAGTTCAACATTTAAATATAAAGAATGATATCAATTTTGTAATGTTCAATAAACAGACATTACATTTTTATCCATAAACTGAATATATCTCTCTGAACTCCGCAGAATTGTTCTTCTACATTCACACCCACCGTTAAAACGGTGGGCTAAAAGCGTTCTATCCATCCGGGATGAAGAATAATAGACGTGATTCGTGATTCGTGAACCGTGATTCGAAAGAATTGTATTACCA
>JAQVHJ010000348.1 GCA_028696285.1 bacterium | reverse complement strand
ATACTTTCTTCCTCCTTACCAAGTAAGGAATTCTCCCCGGCGTGCGGATTGAGGCCAAGAATTAAAAATTTCTGATTCCTTTTTCTCTTTTTGAAAAAGTGATAAACAGTTTCTATCTTTTGAATTATCTCTTCCTTTGAAATCTTCCCCGGAACTTTTGAAATGGGCAGATGAATGGTAATTAGAATCACATTCATTTCTTCCGATAAAAACACCATTGTAATTTTCTTCTTGAAATAATCCTCAAGGATAGTAGTATGCCCTGTCTGCCTGCATCCTCCGGCCCTTATACTCTCCTTTGATATCGGTAGTGTTACGATTGAATCAATGTTTTTATTTTTTACCTCAGAACAGGCTGTAATGATTGACCTGTACGCAAGTTCTCCGGAAATCTTTGTGATTCTCCCGGGTTCAGGAAGATAACTTCTTCTGAATTTTAATGGGAATATTTCAAACCGGCCGGAAGGCTTATTTAATGTTGGGGAAAATTCAGTGAACATATCGGTAAATTGAAGGTTATTCTTCATCTCCTGCTCTTTAAAATAAAATTCGAGGTGGGCTTTCTCCCCGAATACAATTAAACGATTCTGTTTTAATATGCTCTTAAGTTCCTTGAATGATTTTATCAGAACTTCAATGCCTATCCCGTTAACATCACCGATTGTAATACCGATCTTATTCATTGAATACTTCCTCTATAATTTCATTTATATGCTTTGAATGCGAACCCTTCCAGTAGACCTTTCTGCAGTTACTGCAATATCTAAATTCATCTTTCGTCTGGAGGATATACGGGGGCACCAGCTTCTTGACAAACTCCCTGTCAGCTTCCTCTAATAATTTATTGCAGACCGAACATCTCCGGAACCTTCCTGAAAGATCCTTTATGTTAAATTCATTTTTAATCTGGAGCAGCTGCTCTTTCAATCCGTCAAATTTAATAAAACAAACAGCATTCCCTTTATTTTTAACATCGTTGAATAATCTTGAATCTCTTGTAAGGATCATTCGCTCTTCCAATCGGCCCTTCAGTAATAATTCCGCATCAGTTCCTCCGGAAAAATATTCAGTGTCATATCCCAAAAACCTCAGCCACTTGCATAACTTCCCGAGCATTTCATCAGCTAAATATTTCATCATTAATTTCTAAATGTTAAACGATAGTTTTACCCAGGCTGAAATTGCTGCAGAAATAATCCCGACAACAATCCCCCCCGCAAGATCTGAAAAATAATGATAACCCAGTTTCTGCCTGGAATACCACATTAAACAGACATAAGGCCCCATAACAATCAAAGTGAACGGGAAGAAATAACCAAGAGTGAATGCAACTGCAGATATTCTTGAAAGATGTCCTGATGGAAAAGAACTCATATCATACTTAGCCCACGGCGCGTATTGTTTATATTCATCCTTAATCGGGCGTTCCTTTCTAAAAATAATCTTTATCAGGGAAGACAGAATTGACGCAATTAAAGTCGAACCTGCAATCATCAGGCCGAAAACTTGAATCTCTCTATTTAAAGAGAGCAGCATGATAACAGAAAAACCGATCCAGATGATACTATCCCCGGAATGGGCAATTATTTCAAGATGTTTTTTATTCATTATTCTTTTTGAGATATTCCACTACTCTGTTGTAGTGGATGAGTTTATCAATATCCATTGCAATTTCAGCATGGGGCGAGCAGTAAAATGAAATGGTAAATTTAAGCATTTTTTCTATCCGCTTCTCTATATCTCTGATGGAAAGGCGCTTTATTAAAAATTTAAATGTCAGCCAAAGCCCCAGAAGCTTAATCAGAGCAAAGGTATTCTTCCTTTGAGAAAATAATTTTTGAATCAAATTAATTGTCTGGTTAAATGCGTATCTATTGACATATCCCACATCACCTCCGCAGAACTCGCCTTCTTTCAGCTTAAAGAACGTCCTTGTTGAACCGGGGAAGGTCTTTTCCATCGTTTTCTTATCAACAAAAATATAGATTGCATCCTTCTTTTCTCTCTCCACTGCAAAGATAAAATCAACCAAAGCATCCCGGGTTAGTAAAGGAATGTCATCAGTGAAAAAAATCGCTTCTCTGTCTTCCGGAAGTTTAGAATAACCTATCTTAATCCCGTCAATAACCTTCCCTTTATTTTCAAAGAACTGAAGGGGTTTCTTTGAGGTTATTATTTCTTTCAGTTCAATTCTTCCGACAATAAATATTTCAGAGATTAAATCCACCTGATCAATTGCATTTATCAATCTCTGAATCATTGAAGTACCTTCTATATCAAGAAGGGGTTTGATCTTTCTGTCGTCAAGTAAGGCGGATAATTCTCCATTCTCAATCCCGCCTGCGAGTATGATGCCAATGTACTTCTTCATGCTCAATTTAATTTTTCAACCCTGGGTTTGTAATTTATCTTTTTCAGGAGTTCTTCAAGCTCGCAAGTCTCTAACACACGCTTTTCCCCGGAAGCTGCAACGAGGGCGGCTTCAAAGACATTTGTTCCGAAGGACCGCCCTTCAAGAACAGGTGTGGATGTTATGAAATAACTTACTCCAACTTTGCGGAGCGTTTCCACATCTTCTGCTGTGGTTGTATTTGTTACAATTATTTTCCCTTTTAATTCAGGGGGCATGTACTGCTTTATATAAAGGAAGTCCCCCGCAATAAAGTGATTCTCTGCATAATGATTCGCATATTTATTCTGGCTCTTTTCCTGCTTCTTACCTGTCGGGTAGAGCCAGGAAACAGGTGCGATTGAAAGTAATGGCATCAGTACAGCTGCAAGAATCTCGATCTTTCTCAGTTTCTTTACCGGGAACGGCAGGCCGAGTATGAACATAAAATCGCCAAAGGTAATTTCAAATCCTTCTTTTTGAAATGAAGTTGCAAGGGAGTACCGGTCAACCGCAGAATTCAGGAAGCATGTCTTCTCACCGAAATCAAGATTGAACTCCTTCTTCACATACTGCAGTAAATTCCCTTCGAGTGTCCGTTTAAGGTTTGCCCCGTCAACAACCGGGGTCTGCTTAACATCCTTTACAATCCTGAAAGCGCTTCTCAGGTACCTCTCCTTCTCCATGCAGAACTTAAAAGTCATTCCCCCGAGCCCCAAACAATCAACCTTCCCGTCATAATACCTGAATAATTCCTTTGCCTTCTTCACATCACCGTCAGTGCCGAAACGTGATAATTCAATCTCCTGATCAAGGAGTTTTATTACGGTAGTATGGTCACGCTTGCTTGAACCTAAACTGATACTGAGAGCCTTTTTCATCAGTCCTTCTTCAGCTTTTCTATGAAGTTTACAGCCTTCTTTACTGCACGGGAGTCTCCTTCTAAACCCAAGACAACAGCTCCGCCACTCTCTCCTAAGCCGCCCGAACCTAAT
>JAQVHJ010000347.1 GCA_028696285.1 bacterium | reverse complement strand
ACCGACAACTGAAGCAAGTAAATTTGATTTAATTGAATTCCCCCCTACCAGGCTCTCAACCCAGTTCCCGGGAATAATTCCCTCATGCCCCGGGCGGCCAAGTAAAAAGCCGGCAATGAAAACTCCGGCAAGAAGAAGCGGTAAAATCTGCTTTGCAAAATCCCAGCTGGCTTCAACCCACGACTTCAGCTCGTGTTTCTTGAACCAGAAGATTATCATTAATAATAATGAAAATAATAATATTCCTGTTATTAAATATTTATGAATGTAAATAAAATTCCAAACAGGATTACTCGCATCTTTACCCCAGTTTACAAAAACTAATATCCCAACCATTACACCAAAATAAAGAAGATCCTGAAAAGAACTCCTTTTTATTTCTTCCTGTTTTACGCTCTTGAAATCAATCAGATCCGTACGGGCTTTATCCTCTTTTAAAAATATAAAGTGCATCAATAACCCGATTATTACAGAAAATAAAACAGCCCCGACAGCACGGGCAACACCGATCTCAAATCCGAGGGCTTTTGCGGTCATTACAATTGCAAGAACATTTATCGCAGGACCGGAATATAAAAAAGCGGTGGCTGGACCTAAACCCGCGCCCTTCTTATAAATCCCGGAAAATATCGGGAGAACGGTACAAGAACATACCGCCAGAATAGAACCGGAAACCGCAGCAACAGAATACGCAAGGAATTTATTCGCATGAGCGCCAAGGTACTTCATTACTGCACCCTGGTTAATAAAATTAATTATCGCGCCGGCAATGAAAAATGCCGGGATTAAGCAGAGTAAGACATGTTCCCGGGCATACTCCTGCGCCATTAAAAACGCTTCCAATATCGCATTAGTCACTTTCGGAGAAGACAGCGGAATCAGGTAAAAAGCAAGGAATATTCCAAGAATTATAAGAAAGATCTTCCACTCTTTCATTTATTTTTCCTTTTGATATGTTACGACACAACAATCATTTATACGTAATTTTAAGCGCTTTTCCAATAACTCTAAATCCCGTTTCAGAACAGAACCCTTCTCCGGATTAATATTCTTAAACATTCTCTTTGTATTGTTTTCAAATTCCGTTTCACTTCTTATCTCAAACAACTTTACCTTCCCTTTTCTGGTTGATTTAATCAATCCTGCATTTTTAAGAATATTCAGACTCCTCGAAACATCGTACTCAGGTTTCTTCAAAGCATCCATTATCTCGCAAATACATAATCCCCTTCCGGACTTAACCAGTATATGCACTATCCTAAACCTCGTCTCCTGACCCAGCGCCTTAATAACCTTAAGCTCCTTTTCCATTATTCGCTTTATCTCCTTTTTTCATTTATGCAATTATACACTATTTTGCATAAAATGTCAAGAGGTTAATTTCCATGAGTCTCCCCTTTTATTTTAGATTGCCACGGTCGGTCATTTACATGACTTCACACGCAATGACATAATGACATCTTCAAAATAAATAATGTCAGTAGTCATTGCGAGGCGGCTGCAAGCCAACGAAGCAATCTCAAATTTAAACTTAATAAAAATATTTAAAAGTATCTCTTTTTTTAGATCACCACGTAGGGTGCATTGCCCTGCCCAGGTAATGTCATTGCGAGCGGAACGAAGCGAAGCGTGGCAATCTACCTGGGTGTTATTAAAATTTAAACAATTTATTTTTCTTATGTATGTAGGCAATAGCACCACGTAGGGTGCATTGCCTTGCCCAGGTAATGTCATTGCGAGCGGAACAAAGCGAAGCGTGGCAATCTACCTGGGTGTTAATGAACATAAAGATATCCGGGCTTCAGCCCTTGTTTTAGCCCGATTAATCGGACGATGGAATCCATATCAGGAATAAATTCCCGATATATTTCCTTTATATAAACCGTGGTTAAAACCAGGGCCTACGGATAGATTTAGAATAAATTCATTAAAAAAATCTTTTGTAAATAAACATCTCTTTTGATGATTAATTGAACTAATTTTAATAAAATATTTGGGAAACTCCTGTAATTATTTTCTTGACTTTATTATGTAAATATGTTAATATGTTCATATTTAAAAAAGGAAATTGTAATGAAAAAATACGTGAAAATACTTTCTGCTTTGGCTGACGATACCAGGCTCTCTATTATCCTGATACTTGCTTCCGGAGAAAGATGCGTCTGCGAGATTGAGGATATTCTGAAGATCGAACAATCGCGTGTATCTCATGCCTTGACTATTTTAAAAAATGCAGATATTATCGATTTTAAGAAGGAAGGAAAATGGCGAATATATTTTATCTCTACTTCTTTTAAAAAACTGAAAATATTTCCGGCAATAACAAAAGATATTCAATTAAATAAAACAATAAAGAAAAGATTAGAAGTCCTTTCAAAAATATCAAGAAAGGAAATGTGCAAATGAAAATTAGAAACATTCTCATATTTTCTTTAACACTTCTTTCTTGTTTTATATTGTTAACTCAATGCATTAAAAATGACAATTTCCAAAAAGAAGAAATAAAAAATGCCGAAGCCGATCAAGATGAAAATATTCAAAAATATCAAATCATTACTGAGAACAAAATTTATCTTCTTTTACTTGTTGCTTCAAATTCCTGTGAATGTACTGTGGAAAGAGGTAAAGAAGTCGAAGTTCTGTTAAAAGAAATCGAAACTGAAAATAATATTGAAATAAAGACAGATGTTTTCGATTTTGCTATTGAAGAAGAGAAAGTGGAATATCTTGCAGATTATTATGAAGTAGGATTTCTCCCGGCATTGCTATTGTTCTCAAAAGACGGTGTTCTGAGCAATAAACTGGAATTTGATATCAATAAAAAAGATATTATGGAAGTGCTGAAAATTTTAAATGAGAAGGGATAAAAGCATGGGACAGGAAAGAAAATTAAATGTCTTTGAGAAGTATCTTACATTATGGGTCATTCTCTGCATTGGCGTGGGAATTATAATAGGAAAACTTGCCCCTCAATTCGCAAAATTTCTCGACGGCATTGCTATATATGTCGGAGAAGCACCTGTTGTTTCAATCCCTATTGCAGTCTGTTTATTCTTCATGATGTACCCAATTATGGTCAAGATTGATTTTGCTGAAGTGCTCAAAGCAGGGAAATCACCAAGACCTGTAGGTTTAACTCTTTTTGCAAACTGGGCAATTAAACCGTTTACAATGTATGCAATATCCTTTTTCTTTTTAGGGATACTCTTTAAAAATTTTATCGGGACAGATGCATTAGACCTTATCAAACTCCCTCCTGACGCTGATTGGGCAGTCGGTTCTGTTCACGGAGTCGGGACCGTAATACTTCAGGACGGAATTAAGCTTCTTCAAGTCCCGCTTTGGCGGAGTTACTTTGCCGGAACAATTTTACTCGGGATAGCTCC
>JAQVHJ010000346.1 GCA_028696285.1 bacterium | reverse complement strand
AGAGATTCAAGTTTGAGTTCTTCAGTCCTGAACCCGAATGAAATGAGTGGTTCATGGATGCCTTCCTAATCGGGGAGTATTTTTATATGACGTCTCGAACTCCATACTCGAACTCGAACTGATTTTATTGTTCACCGCTTATGTTCTATTCAAAATGTTATATGCGATTAATGGGCTGATTTTATTTAAAAGATAAATCAGGTTATGTATTATTTCCTTTTTATCGAGATAATCGAATTGCAGGATTCCGATTACTTTCTCTTTATAATACAACGGGAAACACATACATGAACAGATTGGAACGATAAATAAATTGTTTGATTCTTTGAAGCTCTTGCTTAAATCCGTATTTTTAAGCCATATAGCCGTTTTAGATTGAATTAATTTTCTGTAAAAGTCTTCCAGGAACGAGATTTCAGTTACATCCTCAAACTTTTCCCCATCTCTTTTTATCCCGCTGATAGGGGAAAAGAAATCCTTCATACTGTTGTATCCGACAAAATAAACCCTGTCTGCATTTGAGATTTCTGCGAAGAATCTTGAAAGCCTCCGGAAAATATCCTTCAGATCTTTAGTCAGGGCAAATATCGTGTTTATCTTATTCATAATGAAGAGTGTATTATAATTCCCTTCAATCTCAATATAAATACTCGGATTCAATCTTTCAAATGCCGGGAGCTCCCTAAACCCCAAAACTTCGGGTAATGTTGTCTTAACTTTATCCTGAATTAAATTATCGAGGGCTTCCTGTTCTTCAAGGATATCGGGAATTTTATTCATGAGAATCATTAATGACTTTCCGATTCTAATTGAATCCTTCATAGATAATTTTTTTATCTTAACTCTTAACCCGTTCACATAACTTCCGTTATGGCTGTCCAAATCTATATAGTAATAATCGTCTTCCTTCTTAATTAACTTTGAATGATACCTGGAAGCGAGAGGGTCAGGGATCATTATATCATTTGTATTATGCCTCCCCATTGAATAATCATTATTCTCAAGATCAAGAACCTTTCCCGCATTAATACCTTCCTGAAATAAAAGGATTGCCATTTTACTCCCCTATTTGATATTTTTTTAAGATATTCTGAATTTTTTTATCTTTAACCATTCCTTCCTGAATCTGACGATGTTCATGTTTATGATCAGTCAATTTTCTTTCTATGCTGAATCCTAACTGCATAAATCCGATAGATTTCCCGTCTTTGAATGTCGTTGCAATAATTGATTCGTTTAAAATTGTCGGTTTAATATTCGGTAATGTCGATGGAGCAGCTATAATTAAATCAAGGCCTGAAACCATTCTCGCGAGATTTGCACTTTCCCTTGGCTCTAAACCTGAAAGCAGAATTATAAAATCCGTTTTTTCACGTAATTTCGGGATTAATTCAGTCAACGCATATTCAGGTTTTACATAATCGTATTTCTCCTGAGAATTTTTATTGAACTCAGAAACGCCGGTTATCCCTATTTTTAAGCCCTTGACTTCAAAGATGAGGTAAGGTTTCAGCTTCACTTCATCATTCTTAATCTTAAGATTGGCGGAGATAAATTCAAACTTAGCCTCTGCCTGAAGTTCCTTAATCTGTTGAATCGTGTAGAATGCAAGGTCTGTTGCGCGCAGGTTCATGGCGTCATATTCCATTTCATTCATGGCTTCAATAATTACCTTCCCTTTACTCCTCTCGACAATATGATTAATCCCCCAGAGCGCGGAGCCATTGTCCAAAATCAGGATATCCTTATCCCTTGAGATCAACGACTTGATTTCATAACCGCGTTCTGAAATCCCGCCAAGGGGAACACGGCAGCCGCAGGGATAGATATTTCCATTTATATCTGAAGTGAACACGACAGAGATTATTACCGGCTCGGAAAGATTCTTCTCACGACATGACAAGGAGAGAATGCCTGCCAACATTATAAAAATAAATATTAATATAATGCGTATATCTCTAATAGAGTTAGGCAAAGGTGAATTGACTTGACTTTTTTTCATTTTTTATGTTATACTACATTTTATTTTGTTAGTATAACATAGCTAATAATGTTATGTCAAGTATAAAAAGTATAATTAAAAATAATGAAAAAATCATTTTTACTATTCCTTCTTTTCCTTCTGATACCTGTTATAACATCAGCATCAATCCTTCCTCCTGTTGAGGAAGGTACCACCATCCTTCCCGAAGAACCCGGTGATTCCGTAATAGAAGTTTCTGAACCTGACACATATACCCCTGCAATTCTTGAAACGGAAAAGACTCCTCCTACAATGATAGATAATGCCGTGATTGGAACAGAACCAGTTCTCACTCCTGATGTTGCCCCGGTCAACCAGGGTTTAATTCCGACCATCGATGTATATAAGGATGCAAAGATAGACCTTGAAGGACATAAATCAGTATCGATGGGTTTCTCAGGTAAATCTTATCCGAATGACCCTGAAACTGAAACGTATTCGGAGATGCTGATTGACCAGGAATTAAAACTTACCTTGAAAGGGTATTATGCAGACCGGCTGACAATAAATATCAATTATGATGATACTCAAGAAGAGGTTTTTGTTCCCGAGCGCGATATTTCAATTGTATATAAGGGAAAGAATGAAGAGTTTGTTCAGGAGGTTGCAGCGGGGAACACTAACCTGATGATCCCGAATACAAGGTTTGTTTCCTTCAGTCAAACTATGTTCGGAATAAGAGCGCACTTATATCTGGCAAACCCGCCGTTAATTCCGGGAGAGCTCCATTTCTATCCTATGCTCGGTATCTCCGAGAATAAAACAGCAGAAGCAGCATTTGTGGGAAATGTCACGGAAAATAAGCTCAACATTTATGACCAGAACTTTTCTAAAAATACATATTTTTACATTTTAAAAAGCAGCGGTACCGGGTTGTTTCCGGAGGGGCAAAGAATGGTTTCCGGAAAGATAAAGGTTTATCTCGATGATGCCAACAACAGTAATAATGATGAGAATACAATTACCTGCGGCCCGGGGTCATCAAAAGGGACACAGCAATGGCATTTCGATCCGATGTTTTCCGGGGTTGATTTCTATGTCAATACATCCGAAGGTATAATTACATTCATCAGATCCATTCCTAATGAAAGCCGGGTCATTACAGCATTTGAACTGGAGAACCTTTCAACAGGAGAGACAACCGCCTATGGAAATATTTATAATATGTTCCCTGATCAGGACGGGGATGGGCTTTTACTTGAAGACCCTTCTGCAGGATTTGACAATGACGATGACGGTTTAATTGATGAGGACGGCTTTTCCGGAGTAGACGGCCTCCCCGGAGGTGATGATGACGGGGACGGGCAGATTGATGAAGATCCCGGTGACGACTGGATTGATGATAATATTTTTCAGCCCGATGA
>JAQVHJ010000345.1 GCA_028696285.1 bacterium | reverse complement strand
CTTGTAAATCAAGAAAGAAGAAAGCATGAAATAAAATTGTTGAAAAAAGAAAAGGGTCATTTGGAAAGTAAACGGGATAAAATACTTGGAGCTTCATCAAAAGAAAAAATTAAACATTAAATACTATGTTTTTAAAAGAGAAAAATCATAAAAAATACTTTCTAAAATTAATGATTTGGTATTTATTAACTTTAGGCGGCTATCTATTATATAAGTTTTTATTGATGAGAGCTATCCACTTAGGAATGTTTTCCGAATTATCATCAGTGTGGTTCTACATAATGGATATGGTTTTGAGTCTCATATTTGGTCTTTTTCTGATTTATTTCTTTCGACCAAAAATTAACTTTTCATTAAAGAATCGAAAATATATATTGGTACTTGTCTTGTTTTTTATTGCACTTTTATTTCGATTTTTTGAAAATCCGACAGGTAATATTGAGTTAGTAAAAAATCTAAGAAAGTTTGCATTTTTTAGTACTGAATATCACTCTGCCTATGATTTAACTTTTGTCTTTATAACTTTAGTTATTGTTGGCCCATTTGTTGAAGAGCTTTTCTACAGAAAGCTTTTACTCAACAGCCTCTCAAATAAGATATTAGCAATTATTATTTCAAGTATTTTATTTGCTCTTCTTCATTTAGCCAATAAATTTGGAATCAACATTTTCATTTCAACCTTTTTATTTGGGGTTATTTCGTGTTTAATTTATTATAAATCTGGTTTTTTCTATAGCTTTATTTTTCACGCATCTTATAATTTTTTGTTTTTTATAATTGCTTATTTAATCTCTCAATAGCGGTAACATGATAAGAGATAACAACAAAGAAATAGCAGAAATAATATACAATCATCTGAATCTCCCGAAACAGATTGTATTTGAAAATTCAAACTCAATTGAATATAGCTACAATGCGGCAGGCGTAAAACTGAAAAAGACGGTTATTGAGGGAACTGCCACCCCTGAAGTGAGAATAGAAGTGGATTACTTGGACGGTTTTCAGTATGCCGGTGAAGTGCTGAACTTTTTCCCTACTGCGGAGGGATATGTGAGAGCAACACCTGTGGGAAACATTACACCCGGCGCTCCGCCTACCGGTTATGCTTACAGTTATGTTTATAACTATACCGATCATCTTGGTAATGTACGACTGTCCTACTCAATGGATCATCTAACCGGGAAATTGAAAATATTGGAAGAAAATCATTATTATCCATTTGGATTGAGGCACGGTGTTTATGATACGGGCGGTAAGAAGGATTTTTCAAGAAACCCCGGAGACGGAATCGAACCCGAACCCGGTCTGCCGCCTGTGCTTGATTATGTAACAAGGATGGAGTATCAGTATAAATACAACGGCAAAGAATGGCAGGATGAGTTGGGGTTGGACTGGACTGCAATGGACTTCCGAAATTACTATTCAGCTATTGGACGATTCCAAGTAATAGATCCGATGGCAGCATTTGCCCCGAGTCATACTCCCTACAGACTTGGATTTAATAATCCTGTTTATTGGGCAGATCCAACAGGAAGATATGAAATAAACGGTACGGATAACCAAGTAAATATCATCCTTAATAAAGATGAAATGGCAGCATATCAGGAGATGGTAAAGTCAGGAAGTCTTGATGGATTATCTACTAAAGATTTAGTAGATGCAATAATTGACGGTTTAGAAGAAGCTGGTTTCACAAATGACTATACATTAGGAGAGGCTACAATTACCGCAAAAAGAAATAATAATGACTCTAATTACACATTTTCGAATTTGTGCATCACAGGTTGTCATAAAAATGGAGGTAATTATGAATCGAGATTTCCATCAATAATCAGGAAAACAAAAAGTGAAAAATTCTATTGGTCAGGAGGAGGGCATGGATCTGGATTTGACAATTCATTTATGAAAGCAGGTGACGAGATTGAACATAGCGATTTATTAGAATATCTATCAATGTTAAGAGGTGGATATGGTAGTGCAAGCTCTATGAGTCTTCAAGCTTACTCCGACATTTTCACTTTGGTGCAAATGTGGAATATTTCTGAAGCTAATGGAAGCTCTGTGGAAATTTTAGGGCCTACAAATATTAGTAAACAAGATGAAATGATAAAGTTTCAAGTTGGAGTTGCAATCCCTACAAACAGTACTCAAAGAGGTTTCGCTCCATTTGCTGAAGGATTGAAAACAATCGAGGTTCATCGGAAAGATTCAATTAAAGCTGTTCAACAAGTGAAAAAAAATAATGATAGTATTAGAAATTTACCATGGCCAAAATAATATATAAAAGTAGATTTATAATTGTTTTATTATTCATTCTAATGTCTTGTAGTAAGAATAAGATGAGAACAGTGAAATTTCATTCCGGGGAAATAAAATATAAATACTATTTAACAGAAGATCATATTGATTCTATATATGAGTATTTTGAAAACCCTCACAATTTAAAATCATTTACAAGAATTTTATCCGACTCCCTGCAATACCTTATAACATTTGACCGGTTTGGAGATGTGGAATCCGAGGGTTATGCACAATTGAAAAAAGGAGAATTAATAAAAAAGGGCTGGTGGATTGAAAAGAATAATACATTGAAGAAAATAGAATATTTTCCTGTTGGAGACACGGTTTTAATTAATCAATATAAAGATTACGATAAAAGCGGTGAAATTAATATTGAAAATTCTCTTTTTTATACAATTGATTTTCCGGATACTATTGAATTCGGGAAAAAATATATTTTTAATTTAGAATTATATACACGTATTGGAATAGCAGATTTATTTGTATCTAAATTGAAATTGTCAGATGAACTTAAATGGGATTACAGTAATATTGATGAAGCAGAATTCACATACAACATTCAGGAAATTAAAATGAATCACTGGAGGGTGGAACATACATTTACAAATAAAAAAGGAAGCGACACTATCAAAGGAGGGATATATATAAATTCAACCTGGACTGAAGATTCTATCGACAAAGATTCGGTACGTTTCCTCAATTTCGAAAAGGTCTTGTTTATTAATAAGCCAATTTTTGTTAGATAATAGTATCAGAGGTGTTTTTTATAAAAAGGTAATTATATATCTCTGATAATCAGTATTAAATATGTTCAAAACAAGCAATCAGAAGATGGGATTTGGTTCTTCTTTTCTAATCTTAGGTCTTTAAAACGCATAGAATGGAATTATACAAGATATCGTGTTTCAGAAGTATCGGTGGAGAGAAAATCTATAGTTATTGTGTAGGAGACATACAGTCATGAAAAACAGATTTTATACTTTTCACTCCGGAACTCTTTTAATTATGGCTTTGCTGCTGTGTTCGGTTTCACTTTCTGCCCAGACCGGGACGAAGAACTATATCAAATCCACAGAATATCTGGAC
>JAQVHJ010000344.1 GCA_028696285.1 bacterium | reverse complement strand
AAAAAATGAAGTTACGAGACACAAGACAGAGGCCGGCACCCTATTCTTTTCCGTTTACGGGAGCAGCTATTATACCAAAGCAATTGAAGAGTATGGGAAGGTAATAACCGACTATAATGAAAGCGCTCTTTGTGCTGTCAGTCAGTTTCAGATAGGAAAATGCTGTTTTAATCTTAAGAATTACAGCCAGGCAAAGATTGAATTTGATAAAGTAATCGAAAATTATCCCGACAGTAAATATGTACAGCAGGCAAAGTTTTATTTAATAAAAATTTATAACTTAAACTAATAATCAAAATGAAAAAGGAGTTTTAAATGAAGCGTATTTTTTTATTTGGATTGATGATATTCATATCTTTTACTGTCTTACAAGCTAATGCGATTAATAGTCTGGCAGAATTAAATCCTGAAACATTATCCAGAATGGAGATAAAGGTTGAAGGAGATAAGATCTCAATTGATGCAGTGAATGTTGAACTATCGGAATTAATTCAGGGAATAAATTCTAAATGTAACTTAAATATTAAAATTGAAGATAATTTATATGGAAGAACGACGATTAAACTTAAAGACGATTTTAAGAATATAGAAAAAATGCTTGAAGAAATAATAGAAATGACAATATGTGAATATGAGATTATTTTTGAAAATAATAACGATAATTATAGAATACTGCAATCTAAAAAGAAAAGAAATAAAAATTATTACTCAGAAATAATAATTAAAGATGAAAATAAAATATTAAAAAAGTTAGAAAATTATGAAAAGATGGGTGTTAGTCCCGATGATATTGATAATTTCAAATATGAACACCTATTTATTAATAGAAAAGGAATTAATACAGGAAAAATAATTGTATATGGAGAATTTATCTCTCCTCCGTATGAATTATTGGTATTAAATAATTCCATCTATTTGAATGGAATTTTAATTTATCCAACACAGGATATATTCGAGAATAATATAATAGAAAGAAAATCATTTCAACTAGGTTATAAAGAGTATTATATTGAAGATTTTATTCATAGGAATTTTTTTATTCTCAAAAAAATCTTAGGCGAGGAGTGTGCAAAGAAATTATTGGTAGAATACTTGGATTATCAACCGATGATTGAAGAATATAAATTTATTGATAATAATTTATATTTAAAGCAAAGAAAAGAATCTAGTTTTAAAATAATGTTGTTAAATAGAGCTCCAAATATTGAAGAAACGGAGGATGAATTAATATTAAGGGAAAAATATTATAAATATTTTACATCTTTCAGAAAAAATTGTTTATTGGTTATCGGTTATAATCATGAAATAATAATTAATGATAGTGAACCTGAAAAAATCATTAAAGATATCGATTATATAATGGGATTAGAAATTGATGAATATCAAAAAGAATCTTTATTAAATCATATTTTTAAAGATATCTTGAATTCGAAAGAAGCTGTTTCATCAATTATGTGCAATTATAAAAGAGGTAAACAAGAATGAAAAATAAAGATTGCTGGCGCAATCTCTCTCGCAATGACTAATGAGGTTATTGGGTATGCATATATCTGCCGGTCATAGTAAGAAGTAGCGACAGCTGCGATATGTTAATCTTTGAAGAGAAGAAATGGTGTTATTAAGCAATAATAAACAATAAAAAATATCTTGACTTTTCTGTTTAAGTTATGCTATAATACTTCATATTGAAATTTTTATTTTTGTTCTATGTAATAATATTTAAATTGAATTTACTTAAAGGAGGTGACGAAGATGGCAGATGAACAGAAAAAGGTAACACCACCACCGGAAGCGCCGAAAGCACCGGAAGAAGAGATGACCTTTACCCCGGAAGAGATTAACGATGGTAAGGGAGTTGCTTGGTTAAGTTATTTCGGTATTTTGGTACTTATTCCTTTATTGTCCAAGAAAGAGAATAAGTTCTGTATGGCCCATGCAAAGCAAGGGTTAGCATTATTCATCCTCGAAATTATTATGTGGATTATTTGTGTTATTCCTTACGTCGGATGGGTAATTGGCGGTATCTTATGGATAATCGTCATAGTTTTCATCATTATGGGAATGATTCAGGCGTTTGGCGGCAAGTTCAAGAAATTGCCTGTAATCGGAGACTTAGCATTTAAAATGTTCAAGTTCTAATTCCAAAATATTTCGGAATTACAATTGTGAAAGGGGTGGGTTTATCCCACCCCTTTTTATTTTAAAGAAAAAAATGGAAGAACTTTTATATATCTTAGGCGCAGCAGTATGTCACCAGCTTCCTGAGCGATCCTTTTTCATTGCGGGACATCAGCTTCCTATATGCATGAGGTGTTCAGGAACGTATCTTGGAGCGATCCTTACATTTTTCTTTCTCTGGTTCACAGGCGGGTTGAAGCGCGGAGGTTTTCCGAGAACCCCGATATTCTTTACTCTGATAGCATTCCCGTTTCTAATGGGAGTAGATGTTGTGACGGTAAACCTGGGATTCAGACCTCCTTCTCCCGAGATTAAGCTTTTAACGGGAACCTTTGCAGGAATATTTATCACGTCTTTTCTTGTCCCTGCATTCCATACAGGGTTTTCGGGGAAGTTTACGGAAAAACCGATTTATAATAATTTTTTGTTCGTTTTTATTGTCATTCCCGTATTCGCAGGAGCAATGCTTCTGACACAAATAAACCATGAAATAGTATTTTATATTACTGCGATCTTAGAGAATATTTCGATCCTGGCTATATTCACTACTCTGAACCTCTTCATCTTTCTCACCATTTTTGAAAAGCGTTTTCCTTATCCCGTTTCAGGAAAAGAAATGTTCAAGATCCCCGTTCCATTTTCCTTCATATTTACTATAATAGAATTGGGAATGATCTATATCATACGTTCGAGCTATCTTCCTCCGAAATATTTGTATTAATTTATTATTATGGCTTTTAAAAATTCCCAAGCAAGGGGGAATTTCCTTCCTTCCTCATTTTTACTTGACTTTATTAAAATTATTATGTTATAATTATATATAGTTTAATTATAGATATAATGTTGGTATAATTCTTGTACGAGGTTAATATGGATTTTGACAGAGATAAAATCTTGAGTTTAGCGAAAGAGGTACTGGATCTGGAGGGGGATGCGATCAAGGGATTAAAGCCCCGTCTTGGCGATGATTTTTTCAAGGCATTGGAAATTGTTATTAATACTTCCGGCCGTGTAGTGGTCTCGGGTATGGGTAAGTCCGGGATATTGGGGAAGAAGCTTGCGTCTACTCTTGCGAGTACGGGAACACCTGCATTTTTCATCCATCCCGGTGAAGGGGCTCACGGGGATCTTGGGATGCTTGTAAAAGGGGATGTTTTATGGCATTCTTCCAGGTCAAGGCTTTCGGAATCCTGCCCAAGGATCCCTTCTTTCAGCTTGG
>JAQVHJ010000343.1 GCA_028696285.1 bacterium | reverse complement strand
TCACCATACATCAAAATACAACCTATATGTTCCTTTTCAAGCCTTAATTTTAAATACAATAATGTTTTTCTGAATGTTGCAAAAACAATCAATTTTCTCCCGTTTTTGATAACAACTTCATCAATAATCTTTTTGAAATGTTCGAATTTAGAATCTTTGTAATCCCAATGAATGATACCCTGCATCAGTTCTTCTTCAGTTCCGTAATATGAAGGAATAGAACTTGAAATTAATCTTTTCTTCTGGACCAATGCAAGCGGTTCTTCTGAATATTCTTCAATAACATCAAGGTAAGCATCTTCCTCTTCCACAGATAACTTAACCGATATTGTTTTAGGTGCTCTAAAAGCGATTTTTCCATCTGTAAAGACTTCACGCTTCCTTGTTCTGGTATAGATATGATTCAGAGAGTTTAAATCCGTGAGATCTTTTTGCACCAATGAAATCATAGAAGGGCTGTGATCTCCAGATTTTAAGTTGTTAACCACTCTGTCAAAAAGTGGATCCTTTTTGAAATACTCTTTAACTGTAAAAACGGATTGTGTGCTATATTCTTCTCCGATTGTGAGAGTCTGAATAACTTTTGATCCCACTAATTCAGACAATATAGAATGAAATGGTTCCCGATTATTCAACCTATTTAAAGCTCTGATAAATGGTTTGTTTAGGTTAATAGCATTCTGAAATTGTTCTTCCCTGTAAAATGCTTCACCATCTAATAATCTTAAAATATAATACAGATTTTGAACCCCCGTCATTAAGGGAGTGGCAGTTAAGAATACGCAAGCTTTTGCTGCCTCGATTACTTTCTCGAGTCCTCGATGCCTTAAATTGGGATTTCTTACGTAATGAGCCTCGTCACAAACAATAAGATCAAAAAATTGACCTGAATCTTCCAGGGCCAGTAAAACGGGATTAAGTTCCTGATTTAAGTCCCTCTTGTCTTCTGTCTGGGTCCTCACAGAATCATAGGTTGCAATACCTCTGAAAGGCTCTCCGGTAGCTTTGCAATAAGAAAAATCAGATAGAAGTTCTTTTTTTGACTCAATAATTTTAAACTCAAAATTGAATTTATCATGCATTTCCGTTTGCCATTTGTCCTTTAAAGATTTGGGACAAACGATCAGCGAAGTTTTAAATTCTCCCCTTCCAGCGAGCTCCAACATTATTTGTCCGGCTTCGATAGTTTTTCCCAAACCCACCTCATCAGCAACCAAAATTCTTCGGTTCAGTGAATTAAGAAATTTTATCAGCGGCTTGTATTGGTATGGTTTAAACTCAGTTCGGGAAGCACGAAGAGTTGATAATGTATTGTTTGTTGTATTCCGGACTTTATGAAATGTAGTTACTAATCCAAATTCTTCATGTCCCCTGAATTGATTCATTGCAAAAAGAACCCAAGGATCATCCGGAATATTTGCATCACAAAGTTGAATTTCTGCATAACTTCCGGTTTGTCCATCTCCTAAAAATATAACATCATAATAAAACAATCCCCCATCTTGTGGAAGTATCTTTTTCACTAATCCTTTTCTATCCGGTCGTCCATTGAGAATAACAAGCTCACCAATTTCGAACTTAGGTTTCATGGCATATAATTTTTGGTAATCAAAAGAAGTAATCCTTGACTTTTTTAATGTAATTATCCCAATTCTTTAAATTATACATGGGATGTCTATAAAGAGGAAATAAAGGTCGATCCAACTTATTATTTTGCTCAGGAATGGGTATTGTACATTCAAGTTTATAAAGCTCGTAGGCTCTAAGTCTCTTTAAATCATCATTTAATAAAAGGCGATATAAATATTCAGACGTTAAAAAAACCGGTTTTTTAAAACTGGGATCAACTGTGTCAAATTCTTCCTTTCTTTTAGGAATATAATTTTGCGCTGTTCTTAACCAGTTTTTATTTTTTGCAGTCTCTGTTGCTTGGTAATCAGTAACTATATTCTGCACATATAAATCCTCAAGAGATAATCCAATCCTTACTAAATTATTAAAAACCGAAGAAAAATATCTTTCATCATTTCCCATATCAAAAATATATTCTAATTCGTGACGGTTTTTATTTTTATCAAAAGCATTTGGTTCACAACTCAGGACAAAAGCTTTAAATTGGTGGGGATTAATACAAAATGCCTCAGGCGGTTTTGAATTCATTCTTATGTTATTATAAATTTATAATCTCCTCAATTTTTCATTTTGTTCAAGGATTGATTATCGTCGAATATTGATGAGAAATAAATATCCATATTAAATTTGAAGTTAGTTGTACTAGCAACATTATTATGATCATAATTAATGGCGAATATGCCCAATTTTTTATTTTCAGTAAAAAAGTAAAATTATAGAAATGCCATAAAAATCACAATATTATCTAAAGATTATTCCAAAAATCCTTGATCAGCAAAAAATCCTTCTCGCAGGAAGGACTTTCATTTAGGCTGAAATATCACAGCTGAATTTTGAGAATTCAAAAGAAAGCAGTTCAGGATCCAGAACTTCAGAAGCACCTGGGAAATAAATACTGTCGATGTAGTCAGAAAAAGCATCTAAAATTTTGATTGTTTGGTTCATTTCTTCCTCGCTGTTTTTGTATAATAATGATTTCATGATTAAAAAATTTTAAAATGATGTGCTTTCCCTTAATCAGAATTTCAACAAAGACAAGGAGGAACTGGAATACCGTAAGCAAAAGAGGATATGCCGGGAAAATCCTTGACATGATAAGTTGCAATTGTGATATCTCTTTGCTCAGCATTTAGAAATTTCTCATGAAATCATTTCAAAAACAGCCGGGGAACCCCAAACAGAAGAGCATGATGTTTTTTCCATCGACACATTTATTGGTGCTGACCTGGAGATCCGGAACAAGGCTGAATAGTAAACGTGAAGTTAAAAGTACTTCCGGGTGGAAGGATTTAAGTGAACGACCATCCAAAATATTATAGAAGTGATGACCGGCAACAAAATATGAGTCCTGTTTGCGGATATTAAATGTAGCGGCTGTAGCACCAAGTTTTCCGCATTTTTACGAAATATGACCAAAAAAGATCCTGCCGAAGCAGGAAATTTTTCTTTAGAAAGGAAGGTTCTCATCGGAATCCTATTTTACCCGTTTTTTCTTTTTCGGTTTAGCCGGTTTCTTTTCTTCTTTTTCCGGATTGTCTTCCAGGGTTGATACATAAACTGAATGCGTCCTGTTAAATTTATCAGGCTCCCTCAGTCTGGCAACTTCAAAAGATAAATACTCTTCGCCGTTGAATTCGTGTTTGAATTTAAGAGCTTATTCTACTTTGACTGTGACTTTTACGATGTCAAGGTTTTCATTTTGTGTTCCTTTGCCGATGTAATTTTTCTTGTAAGATTTCATGATAAAAAGTTTTTAAAGTTAAAAATTCATG
>JAQVHJ010000342.1 GCA_028696285.1 bacterium | reverse complement strand
AAGGTTAATCTGGAACTTTGGTGTTGGAGGGAGAAGAAATACTCTTGCATATGCAGACACTAGAAAAGATGACTAATAAATATAAAAACCACAGGATAAACTTAGTTCATTATAGATTAAATCTACCATTATCACACTCCACCTTCCACTTTCCACAATCCACTATGATGTGAATTTTATTCGTATTGTACGAGGTAGACTTCAACTCTTCTATTTTTAGAGCGATTGTTTTCGGTATCGTTAGAAGCGACGGGGCTTCCTTCACCGTAACCGACTTCCACAATATCGTCTACAGAAAAGCCTTGAGAAACAAGATATTTTACAACTGATATAGCTCTTTTCTCGGAAAGATTCTGATTGTAATCATATGTTCCTAAATCACAGGTATGTCCTTCAATATAGATCTTTCCGCCGGGGTTTTTCAATTTAGGAATAATATTTTGTAGTCTTTCTTTATTCTTTGCTGTTAATGATGCTTCGTCAAGAGAAAAATTGACCGTGGCAATTAATGTTCTAACTTCTTGCGGCTGATGATAAACAACCGGTTCCGGTTCCGGCTGATAAACAATCGGTTCAGGTTCAGGTTGATAGACAATCGGTTCCGGTTCCGGAATTGGTTCAGGTTCTGTAACAGCTGTATAGACGATCTCGGTTTCTTCTTTTACATATTTTGCCAAGATAACATTTGCTTCACTGTAATATTTTTCTGCAGCGCCGAATTGGTCTGCAGCTTTTAAGAATGACTGTGTTGAATCATTTATATCCTTAACTGTTGCATTATCCTTATTCATCATTTGGTTTCCGCCGGCATATAAGGTTTCTGCATTTGCAAAGGTTTTTTCTGCCTTTGAAAAGAGGTCCTGGGCATACTGAATCTCTTCAAGTTCCGATTTAAATTCTTTTGCTGATACTAAAATGGTTAGTGAAAGAATCAAGATCCCCGCTAATATTAATTTCGTCATTTTCATTTTCTAAAATCCTCCGTTTCTTATTAGAAAATAACAGTATTGTAATTATAACTTAATTACTAAATAATGTCAAGTTATTTTTTTGATTTTTTTGAACTCTTGAATGAAAATTCTCATATCTTTCATTAAAATAGCCTCAGGATTACAGCGCAAGACCATGCCGTCCATATACATTAAGCTTTTTATGATGGAAAATATCCCCTGCTCAAAAATCATACCCGAATTAACACCCAGCTTTATCGTCTCCATCATTTTTCTTGTTAAACTGACCTGGGAGACCGTTGAATTTTCAAAATCCTTATATAATTCCCTGAATTTTCCTTCAAATTTCTTGAATTTCTCTCCTGTTATCTCCCTTTCTGCCATTTTATTAAGGGAAAAAGCGCATTTTTCATAATCGAACCAGCTCAGAGCTTCGAAAAAATTAAATAAGCCTGTCCTTATCTTATCCCCGACATATCCAATCGCACCTGTATCAACAAAGAAGAGTTTATCACCGTTCAAAATTATATTCCCTGGATGAATATCACCGTGAAATGTTCCTACGACAAACATGTAAAACCCGTGGATATGGAATAAATCCAATAATTTCTGATACTCCAACTTTCCTTCGTCAAGAAGTTCGTCAATTGTCTTCCCTTCCACAAAATCTGAAACCATGATATTTTCATTAGAGATATCTTCATAGACTTGTGTGAACATGAGTTTCGAAAGATCAAAATTATCACGATATTTCAGATAAATCTCCCGAAGAATCTTTTGCCCCTGAATCTCATTACGCAAGTCAAGTTCACTGGTAGTGTACTCCTCAATATGATTTAGAATACCGATCGGGTCAGCAACATTCTGTAATTTCCTGTAGAAGAATATAATGAATTTAAAAAATCTCCTGACACTCCTGACATCCCGGATAAAATCCTTCTTAAAATTCTCCTTGACCAGTTTAACGACAACATCCTTCCCTGATTTCAGTCTTGCTTTATGTACCTGCCCGACAGAAGCGGATGCAAGGGGTTTTTCTTCTATCTTCTCGAACAGATCGATAAACTCGGGTGTTGACAATTGTTTAAGTGTTTTAAAAAAATCTTCGGGTGGGATTGAAATTGTATGCCGGTATAGCTTAGATAACTCCCGGCACTTTTCTTCGGAGAGAAAATCTATTCGCAATGCATGTACCTGCCCTATCTTCACGGCAAGCAGGCCCATCTTCTGGATCCGGTCAATATCCGGGATCCCGTTCCCGTATATCCATTTAATTAATCGTACAAACTGAAACCAGTTAATTCTCTTTATTTCTTCTGCCTGATAGGCTCTTTATAATCAAGCTGGGACGGTTTCTGAAATTTTATTCCGTAATGCTTGCACAGGAGATTGCTTGATATCCTTGCCGATTCATAGATAGTCGGAAGACCGCTCCCCGGATGAGTCCCACCTCCGACAAGATAACAATGCTGAAGTTTCTCAAATTTATTTCTCGGACGCCAATAGAGCATCTGCGGAATATTATGCCCAAGATTAAATGTTGCGCCAAGATAAACATTGTAATCCTTCTCCCATTCCATCGGTGAAATTACCTTCTCAACCTCAATCTGTGAACGGATATCCTTCAGTTCGGAACGTGTTTCAATCGCTTTCAAAATCTTTTCCCTGAATATACTTTTTTCCCTGTTCCAGTCTATCCCGCTCTTATTATACGGGACGGGAACCAAAACATAAAGCGCAGATTTCCCTTCCGGAGCAAGGGCCGGATCTGTAATAGATGCGTTCTGGAGGTAGAAAGAAAAATCATCCGATAATATTTTCCTTTGGAATATATCTTCGACATTCCTCCTGTATTCATCCGCAAAGATTATATTATGATGCTGGATATTGTATTTCTTCTTCAATCCCAGATAAAGCATGAAGGTTGAGCAAGAAAATAATTTCTGCTTCAGTTTCTCATCAGTATATTTTTTAATTTTATTCTCTGCCAACCCGGTCATTGCATATCCGAAATCGGCATTAACAACGACATCGTCCGCATAAACCTTTTCCCCGGAATCGAGTTCGACACCTTTCACTTCCTTCCCTTCGATAATCAGGCGTTTTACATTTGTACTTAAATGAATCTTACCGCCCTCTTCCTCAATAACCTTTGCCATCCCTTCGGAGATTTTATTCAAGCCACCCATTACATGGTAAATTCCATATTTATATTCTGAAAACGGGATAATGGAGAATAACCCCGGACAATCCCAGGGTGACATTCCTAAATATTTCGCTTGGAATGTAAAACATAACTGAAGTTTCTCCTGTTTAAAATACTTTGCAAGAATCTCAATCAATGAATTGGGGAGACCGAGATGGGGAATTGCTTTTAATAAATCGGGATGGAGGAATCTCCATAGACTTTGATAATCCTTCTGGAGACAGGGGAATAACCGGTCATAACGCTTCCCCTCTCTT
>JAQVHJ010000341.1 GCA_028696285.1 bacterium | reverse complement strand
ATTAAGAAGAAAATATATAAATCGTAATTCGCTGCGAGCATAAGATTTATCTTTTAAGTATTCATTCCACTTTCCACACTCCACCCTCCACCTACCACTCACAATGCAGTCCCGATGAAGGTTCCACGAAATCGGGAGAGTTCGCAGAGAATTTTTTTAACCGCTGACCATCATGCACCACAAGGATGCATGACTCTGCGCCGACCACGATGCTTGATTGTAGTAAATAATAGAGATACTTAGAACCAAAGAGTAAATGATACTTGGAATTCAAGAGAATGTAATTTATCACCACGGAGACACGGAGAACACGGAGATAATTAAATATTTAATCTTCTCTGCGTCCTCAGCGGTTCAATATCTGGTTATATTGAAGTATTAACTACAATTGATACGGGCGAACACCGTTCGCCCCTACATATTGTATCAAATGTTTGTAATACAATTCTTTCGTTTTCGAATCACGAATCACGGTTCACGAATCACGATTTATATCTTCATGTCCTTCATGATAAAATACATATTTTTCCTTTTCTTTTACAAGTCTCGTAAAAGTCCCTGTTGAAATTACACTCACTTGCAAATTAAGTATCACGTGCTTCTTGGTTCTAATTACCAATTTATTTACCGCAATAAAGCAGTGTGTTCGGCGTGCTCGGTAGTTGATAAATTATCTTTGAAGTTTTGCCGTGTCTTGACGAAGTCAAGCAGTGTGAAATTAAAGGGAGCGGAGCGAGCTTTAATTTGCCGTTACAAAAAGAATGCAAACAAATGAACTTAAAACAACTTAATACCTGAACAAATGTATCATAACTATTTAAAAAAAGAAATACAGATTTGATATTGATTTTAGTCCCAAATCTTACAAAAAAATCAGTTAGGGTGGCCTTGTCAACAACGTAGAGTTCACGTTTTAAAAGCATGGATAATGTTTATTTCTCAACTCTATTTGATACAAGTATTGAATGCTTCCGGTACTGTTTCTTAACCTCGAACTTGAAACTCGAACTCAAACTGATTTATTGGGCAGGAACCTTTATTCTTTTTTCTCGTCCTGTCCGCCAAGGAGATAGAATGCGATAGAGAATAATATCAGCATTTGAGTGAATTGAATATATGTTTTAGGTACGATACCCATCGGGAGCAATTCCGGATCCCGATAGATCATTTTTACTACCAGCCCGATAATTATTACAATTACTGCAGCGATTAAAGAAAGGATTGAAAGTGAACGCATGATTTTATACCTCCTGGTTTTATTGAAATTTTATATCCATTGTCGTTTTCTAAAACCCTTCCCGAGAACTTCATGAACCTGAGTTATGATAACAAAGGAATCGGGATCCAACTCTTTTACTATCCGCCGAAGAATTGGGATTTCCTTCTTTGTAACGACAGAAAAGATTACATTAACATCTATGTTCCTGTAAACTGAAACACCTTTTAATAAAGTAACTCCCCTATTCATTTCTGAAAGGATCGCTTCACTGATCTCTTTCTCTTTCGAACTGATTATATAAACACCCTTGACATAATCACTTCCTTCAAGTATGAAATCTATTATCTTTGTCGAGATGTACAAACAGAGATATCCGTATAATACCGCTTCGATATTTTTAAAAACAAATCCGGATATGGAAATAATAATTATATCAATGAGCATTATTCCCATTCCCGTACTGAAATTTGTGTACTTATTAACAATCTGTCCGACTACATCTGTTCCGCCTGTTGAAGCGTGACCAAGAAAGACAATACCCAATCCCGCCCCCAATAGAATACCCCCAAATATTGAGCCTAACAGTTTATTCTCTGTTAACGGCTGCAGTTTTAAGAAATAAATCTGAAAATCAATGAAAAGAGTTGAAAGGACTAAACCTAAAATGGTTCTTAACGCAAAGGTCCTCCCGAGCAATTTCCAGCCCATGAAAAATATCGGTATATTCAGCAAGAATGTAACTAACCCGACCGGCGTTTTAAACAAGTAGTTTAAAAACATTGAAATACCGGATACCCCGCCCGGGACGATGTTCAGGTGAACAAGAAATAATGAGTAGCTCAACGAGCTGATAAACCCGCCGATAATTATCACAAGTAAATCGAGAAAGAATTTTTTCTTGTTAACCTTAATGAATAAATTCTTCATTTGTACCTTTCACTAATTATCCATTAAAAATGTATATTATACACTAAATTTAAAATAAGTCAAGAAAAAATTGGGTAGGTGTTTCTCCATTTTTTTTATTAAATTTATTTTAGCTGATCTGCAAACAAGATATTTATTTACACAACAATTTATATAAAATGAATTTATTCTAAATATGCTTGTAGGCCGTGGTTTTAACCACGGTATATAATAGTTGAATTTATTCTAAATATGTCCGTAGGCCGTGGTTTTAACCACGGTATATAATAGTTGAATTTATTCTAAATATGTCCGTAGGCCGTGGTTTTAACCACGGTATACTGAACCACAAACCATCAGGAATTTATTCCTGATATGGATTCCATAGTCCGATTAATCGGACTGAAACAAGGGTTGAAACCCGAATGATGTTTCTGTTCTTTATTTACCCAGGTTAAAACCTGGGTCTACATACATAAGAACAATAAATTGTTTAATTATTAATAACACCCAGATAGATTGCCACGACAAACTGAGTTCCTTCGCTACGCTCTGGACAGGCAGGACGCTTCGCTGCGCTAGCTAGATCTTATGATAACGCAATGACATTATATCGTTTGCAAACCAAATAACGTATTTAGTCATTGCGAGAAATGAGCAGAGCGAATGACGAAGCAATCTCTCTTTAAGTATAGTGGAGTGTGGAGTGTGGAAGGTGGAATGAAGATGAATAAGTTAAATCCGAAGCACGAAGCATTATGTAGCAAACGCTTGTAATACAATTCTTACGTTTTTCGAATCACGGTTCACGAATCACGAATCACGATTATGGATTGCCACAATAAACTTCGTTTATTTCGCAATGACATTACCTGGGCAGAGCAATGCACTCTGAAAATTGGTGCCTGGGTCCACAAGTCCACAGCATCTTTAAGAAATTTAATTGGAAACTAAAATGCAGATTCGATTATGTAATCTATTTATATTTTATTTATTTTCTTTCTTTTAATTTTCATTTTCTGGTGTGGACTTGTGGACCCAGGCACCAAGCATTTACCTTTTTTACTTGACTTTTATTATAAAATTTGGTAAAATTCATTAAAATAAGGAATTTACCTTTTTTATGAAGAGCTTTTTATTGAAAACAGGGCATTGGTTTTTTCGATACAGGGATTATACTCCTATTCCTTTGATTCTTTTATTGATCTTCATTGCGGAATTTAATCCTCTCTATTTTTATATTGGTATTGGATTAACAGTAATTGGGGAGTTTATTCGCATTATCTCAG
>JAQVHJ010000010.1 GCA_028696285.1 bacterium | reverse complement strand
TTACGTTCTGAAAATATTTTTTCCGGTTCTTTTGCCAGGTTTGGTGTTGAATTTATTAAACATACATTTGAACGTTCTCTAAACCATATTTTTTATTCTCCGCTTCCAATGAAAGAAAAGGAAAGGATTAGGGCGTTTCAGGAAGGGATAATAAAACCGTTCTTTATATTTCTTGCAAGCCTAGTTATATTAATTATTATAAAATATTTTTCTGAAGTCAGCCCTGTTATTTCAATATTGATTATGTTCTTTTCTCTTGCTTGGTTTTTTGTAAATTTACTAATGCGCGGTGAATATAAGAAGACATTGATTCGGACACTAATCTTAAATAAGGATGAAGAGAAGGAAAAGATATTTAACCGGTTCATGGAGATTGCGGCCGATGACACGGAAAAGATAATAGAGAATCTGTTAAATTCAAATGATAACGCTCTGATCTTATTTGCATTGGATATGATATACAAGTATAAACTGAAGAATTTTACAAATGAGGTATTAAAGATTTTTTCAAAAGAACAGCCGGAGTTTGAGCCAATATGCATGAAAATTCTTCTTGAGTTTAATCTTACCCCGGAATTATTTAAAAAGATCAATATCAGTTTCAATCAGGGTTCTTCAGAATTCCGGCAGAAAATTTTATTAAGTATTCTTAAGAGCAGTTTTTCAGAGAAGGAAGAACTTCTTCGTGAGTGGCTTATTCTTGAAGATATTGATACTGAAAGTTTTATTTTAATAGTAGGAATGCTCGTATCATTAAATTCAGATGTATATGTTGATTTTATCCGAAATATTTTGAGCAGAAAAGTTCAGGGAAATATTGATGAAAAGATAACGGTATTTACTATTCTGAAAAATATCAATTCAATTCAAATGAAATCTACTGTTCTTGCGTACCTTGATTCAGATAATGAAATATTAACCCGTCTTGCTTTAAGTATTAGTGTCAGGGATAATTATGATGAGATATTTGAAAGAGTTCTGAAGTTATTAAAGGATGGAGAATATCTGGATTTATTATCAAATGAAATCCCGAATATGGAAAAAAACTTAGTTTATCAAATCTATTCTCAGATGCAGGATTATGAATCGGATGTTCGGAGATTGCTTTGGTTCAACCTGCCGTATGTGACCGATGTAAAAATTCTCGATATGATCGCAGAGAAGGGGGAGTTTACAGACGACCTGGTTTTAGAAGAGAAGATTGAGATCATGGTTCAAATCAAAGAGAGATTAAGTCAGGATGCCTGGGAGAAGAATTTCAAGGATAATATTGATCGGAGTTATCTGAAATGGTTTCAGTTAATGTTTGAAAAGGTTCAGACTGAAGCGTTAATTTTCAGGGGATTTAAACATATAAAAAGTACACAAATAAAAAAACTATTCATGCTGTTTCATAGGGAGCAATTTGAGAAGCTTGAAAAGTTAATTCTAGATTTGATTTATTTAATAATTCCGGGGGAAGAGATTAAGCGTGTCAGGCTGATGATCGGGTCAGAGAATAAAGAGATTCATGGTGTTGCGATGGAGCTGCTGGAACATATTCTTATTTCACACAGTGAAATAAAACACCAGGAGATAATTACGGAATTATTTGAATCATATTCATTTGAAGAGAAAATAATAATTATCCAAGGAATGCTTCAAGACTTACCTTTCAGTATGAAGAGGATCCTGGAAGAGAGACTTAACGAAGGTGAGTTATTTGAAGTAATAATAACTTCATTGATTTTAATCCAGATTTCTCCCCATGAAAAGGAGAGGTTTGAGAACCTTTATCAAAATAAAAAAGGAGCTGATGAAATGCTGAATGTTATTAATCGCTTAATGTTTTTAAAGGATATTGTTCTGTTTAAAAACATGAATTTAGATACACTTTTAAAAATAAGTATGATTTCGAATTTTACAAATTATAGTGCTGGAGAAATAATTATAAACGAGAATCAGGAAGGGAAGGCTTTGTATATTTTAACAAAGGGTAATGTCCTTGTTGGAAAGAGTTCTGCGGACGAATGGGTAAAAATTGCGGAATTATCCGAAGGTGAGTTTTTTGGGGAGATGTCAATATTTACAAATGATTTAACATCAGCTGATGTCCGTGCAAAAACAGAATGCGAAGTATTAATAATAGAGAAAGAACGTTTTCATAAATTGATTCTTGAAAATCCGGAAATCTCATTTGAAATATTCAGTGTGCTTTCAAAAAGATTAAGAAATATTACACAGAAGGAATTTTCAATCTATACCAGTCAGGATTCGATACATATATAAATCCGCAAACCAAATAACGTAATTAGTCATTGCGATGGAGTGTAGCGACTGAAGCAATCTCACTTTCGGTGAACGGTGAACGGTGAACGGTGAACGGTAAACGGTGAACGGTAAACGGTAAATGGTTAATGGTCAACGGTGAATGGTAATTGTCATTAATCAATATTCCGAATCACAAATCACGGTTTATATGTTTTGATCTTACGATGTATTTTATTCATGCAATACGGGCGAACGCCGTTCGCCCCTACAATTTTTGTTATAGGATCACGGTTCACAGTTCATGATTACAGTTGATTGTTCACTGTTTACCATTCAAATCACAGAGTTATTTGAATCAGGAATGTCACAAGTCCTTCTATCTGAAGTTCTTTTTAAGGAATTCAGAGATTTCGGGAGTTCCACCCTGGAATATGAGGTATCCGTTTTCAGGTTCCCGTTCGGTGATTTCGCCTGCAACGGGTTTCAGCATCATTTCGACAACTTTATCCCTGTCTGTTGTATGCCCGAGGACCCAGCCGAGTTTAACATAGGCGACTTCTGGCAGCATATTTCCTGCGGGTACTACGCCGAGTTCCATCAGGTCACGTCCTGTATCGTAGACATACATTTGAGCAAAACCCCATAAAGTCTGGACAGTCATGAAAACGGAGATTCCTTTTTCCTTTGCGCGTTTTAATGCTGGGTATAGCGGTTTATTTACATGACCAAGTCCTGTTCCTGCAATGATAATCCCTTTATATCCATTATCAATCAAGGAGTCTATAATATCGGGTTTCATGTCAGGGTAATAATAGACCATTGCAACTCTATCGTTATATTCGGTGTCGATTTTGATGTCTTTATCTTTTCTTCTCTTTTTATAATCAGTCTTTATCGGAGTCAATTTTTCCGGATCTACCATTGCAACGGGGAGATCACCAATTGTCCTGAAAGTATTTCTTGTGGAAGAATGCATCTTTCTTACGCGTGTTCCTCGGTGAAGAAGGTTGTATTTCTCGCTTGTAGGCCCGAACATGCATACGAGTACTTCAGCTATATCGCCATGCGCCGCGGAATATACTGCGCATCTGAGATTGAATGCGGCATCTGACGACGGCCTGTCACTGGATCTCTGAGACCCGACCATTATAATGGGAACAGGTGAGTTTTGAACCATGAATGAGAGAATCCCTGCAGTGTGGTGCATTGTGTCTGTTCCATGACCTATTACGATTCCTGCCACGCCGTTTCTGACTTCGTCACCGATTGCTTTAGCGGTAGTTATCCATTGTTCCGGTCCCATATTCTCGCTGAATACACCAAAAAGCTTGATTGTTTTCAGATTTGCGAGGTCTGCCAGTTCCGGAACGGCTCCGTATAATTCCCCGGGAGAGAATGCGGGAATAACAGCTCCAGTCCTGTAGTCGAGCCTGCTTGCGATGGTACCACCGGTTCCAAGCAAGGTTACGTTTGGTTTATTTTCATCAACCGGAAATTCGGATTCTGGAATTTTATAATGAGCTTCCTTAAACCCGGTCTCCTTCATATTAATAATATTATTAACATCAATCCCGATGTTATACCCTGTAATCAGTTTCACAACAAGATATCCATCGGGAGCTGTCTCGGATCTCGGAAGGACAACCCCGGTAAAGGTACCTTTATTTGTTTCAATCTCAATGTCGGACCAGACACGGGCGTTGAATTTCTTGAGAACTTTAATTACGTCTTCTTTATAGCCTTTGAAATTATCTGTATTATTCATTTTACTTACCCGCCTTTGAATTTAGATATTCATTGATCTCCTTAATGGGCAACCTTTTATCCGGGTACTTCTCACGTAATAGTTTATACAGAAGCGAAAGTTTCTTTTCTTTGCTCTCTTTTAAAATCTTATCCATCTCGGGTTTAACCTGTTTGAACTCGACCGGTGATTCAAGTTTATTCAAGATTTCGGATAATTTTATGTTTGATTGTAAAGCATCTTTTAGAATTTGTTTAACTTCACTTGTATTTATTTCTCCTGTCCTGATAGATTCAAATAATAATTCAAGTTCGGTATCCTGAATGTTATCGGGATTTAGCCTGCATCGCTTTAGGTAAGTGAATGTGTTAAACAGAATTTCATTTATTAAAGAAGGTTCAGTTTTTGAATTTAAAAGTTTTCGGATCAATGGTTCTCTTGAAGAGAGGACGAATGGCTTTATCAATTTTTCAGGAACTTTTAGTTTTTTCAGGTATAATTCATGGAGTTCATTATAAGTATTTTTGATATTCTTCTTAATCTTATCAAGAAGCTCTTTAGAAATCTGCTGAGCGGGATGGTCGGTATCGGGATACATTCTTTCCGGTCCGGGGAGAATTCTTTCGAAATCCGTGTGACCATCCGGAAACGCCTGTCTTGTTTCAGACGGGACTCCGTCCATAGCATCAATTATCCGGAGCTTGACTTCATTTAAGGCTGTTTCAACATCAGCATTCTCACCCCAGGTAAATACGATTACATCCGGCGTTTCAAACCCGAACAGTTTCTTTATCTCGTCCAGTTCAGCATCGGGGACCAGGTGCTTTTCTGAAGGCATGTCGGTGTGGATTATGTTGGGAAGATTATCAAGACATGCAATTACCCGGATTCTCCCGGAGATTTCATCGCTAAATGTGAAGTTGGGCTGGAGCTCCTTGTTTAATAATCCGCCAAGACCCTTTAAAAGGATTGCCTTCACTTCGAGTTTTTCCTTCAGTGCATTTTTGAAATATAGTGAATTTGTCTTATTCTTTTTCATTGCAGGGGTAAGGTTCCGTATCATAGACTTGAAAGTATCCTTATTAATCCCTCGAATCTGAAGCTCCTTCTTCAATTCAAGAAGTTTTGTTTGACGCAGTGCTTCGTAATGTGTGAGGGCAGGTATATACTTTAATTTTGAAACACCCTTAATCTCAATTCTTGTTCCTTCCGGCACCCCGACATTCACATCCTTCCTTGTTGCACCGATTCCGGAGCGGACTCTGCCTGATTTCCGTAAAATAGTCCCGATCAGGTCCGCGACTTCCATTACTTCAATCGGGGTTTTCATGTCGGGTTCTGTTACTATCTCAACTAAAGGAATCCCTAAACGGTCTCCTTTAAAGTTAATTGTATGACCTATATCAGAGATCTCCCTGCAGGAATCTTCTTCCAATGAAATCTGGCGAATGCGTATCTTCCGATCTTTATACGGCATCCATCCCTGAAGTCCGATTATAAGTGTTCTCTGAAATCCTGTCGGGATGGACCCGTCCAGGTATTGCTTTCTCGCTACATGAATTTCATCAACAACGGCGCAATTAAACAGGAGACATATCTCAACTGCAATTTCAAGAGCTTCAGTATTGATAAGGAAAGGCGGGGTGTCATCCATTTCATATGTGCAGTTTACCTTCGTGAACAGGTTATAAATTACATTCTTTTTTGTCTTGAACTCCATTAATGCGGTTCCGTCATATGTCCCCATTTCCGAGAGAGTCGGGCGCATATGCCGTAAAATCCTGGCATCCGGTTCATTATGAAGATATTCAATAGGACAATGACAAAAGAGTTTCTTCTCCGTTTTCAATTGCTGATGGACTTCAAGACCGGACATGAAACCGATTTTTTGATAAAACTTCAGATCATTGAAATCAATATTTTTTGACATGATAATTACCTCTGTTATATTTACATTAAAAAATTTAACAAATTATAACATAAAAGCAGATAAAAGTAAAGAAATAAATAGGGTGCCGGCCCAGGAGTTAGGAGTTATAAACATTACATTGAGATTTAAATATAAACATTATTTTTCTGAACTTCGCAGATAGTCTTTTCTCACTCTCCACCCCGGTCTTAAGACCGGGGTTACTGACCATCATATCCTGAAGGGAAAGAAAATATAAATCAGACCGAGCTCGACCATACACTACAAGGTTGTATAGCATGGACAGAGATTGAGACTTAATTCAGTAGCGCCAGGATTCAATGCTTGTATTAAATAATTTTTGCGAAGCAAACCTTACCCTTACGCACTACCCTTACAGATTCATGACCGGGGTTACTGACCATCATATCCTGAAGGAAATGAAAATATAAATATTAAACCAGATTGAGATCGAGATAGAGAATTAATTCAGTATCAATAGTATTTAATACTTGCATTAAATAAAGTTTGCGAAGCAAACCCTACTCATACTGATTACTCGAACTGAAAATTCAACAACGTTGAATTTTGGGGGATAGAACGGTTTTAGCCCACCATTTCAACGGTGGGTATGAATGAAGAAGAGAGTATTGCAGAGTTCAAATAAATCAAAGCAAAACAAAATAATATTTATGTAATGTTTATTTTACAGATTACAGGTTACAGATCAACCTGTATCAACAGGGACTTTTACGAGACTCGGAACAGGAATTTAATCTAGATAGTTTCCTTGTAACATCGGGAAGGCTTCGATTCGCTTGTCGCAGAATGAACGGGATTAAGAAGATTAGAGATAAATATAAACCAGATTGAGATCGAGATAGAGATTGAGACTTAATTGAGTACCACCAGCATTCAATACTTTTATTTAATAACGTTTGCGAAGCAAACCTTACCCTTACGTGATACTCTTACAGATTCATAACCGGGGTTACTTACCATCAAATCCTGAAGGAAATGAAAATATGGATATTTAACTAAAACCGTTTATAATTCTTATGAAAAATAAATCTTTAGATTTTATTTTATTATTTAATAATCCCCCGGACCATTAATTCTAAAGTATTTTTCTGTTCTCTGCTCTCTCATAACTGCTCTCTATTCAAACGACAGCGTCGTTTGAATCGGGTGCCGAACTGAGACTTATGACTTTGAAGAAGAAGTGAAGAGTAATCGGTAAATGTATTATTGATTTAGTGATATTGACTTTTTTTCTAATCTGTGTTAAAATAAAAAATCATGAAAAAAATTAAAGTTCTTATTATTAATCATGCGTTTGTTTTGGATATAAATAGAAAGGTATATAAAATGCTTTCAACCTTTGAAGGAGTATCAGTTACTCTTTTGGCGCCTCAATTTTGGAAACTTACAGAGCTGAAAAAAAAGGAGAGATTTGAAAAAGTTAATTTGGAGGGGGAGGAGTACAAGGTATTTAAGGGGTGGGGAGTTTTATTATTTCATCCCTCGCTTTATTTTTTCCCGTTCAAATTGTTTTTTCTTTTTCTGAAACATAAGTTTAATATAGTGGTAGTTCAGGAGGATGTTTATTCTTTTATTACTTACTATTGCGTGTTTTTCAAGAAGTTATTCGGATATCGCTTAATAGTTGATTCATGGCAGAATATATTTAAGGTTTATAAATTCCCGTTCAGTTTTTTTCAAAAGCGTGTATTCAAGAACGCGGACCGGATAAATGCCGGGGGGAATGAGATAATCACGGTTCTCCGTCAAAAGGGATATACCGGTGATATAACTATCACCCCGCTGGCATATGACCCGGAATTATTCTTTCAGGGGGAATGTCCGGGAGAGATTAAAGCGAAATTGAATTTACACGGATTAGTGATAGCATATTTCGGACGTTTAATCAAAGAGAAAGGTGTACAGTATTTAATAGAGGCCTTGAGCAAGGTTGATTTTGATTTTACTTTAATAATAGATGATATAGGCGGTGATTATAGAGAAGAGATTCTTTCTCTTGTGAAGGAGTCGGGGTTGGAATCGAGAGTAAGGTATATATCTCCGAGTCATTATGAGATGCCACCGTACTATAAGTGTTTAGATGTTTTGGTCCTTCCTACATATACTACCGGAAAGATAAAGGAGCAGTTTGGCAGAGTATTAGTTGAAGCAATGGCATCAGGAGTTGCTGTTATCGGGAGCAGCTGCGGTGAGATCCCGCATATCATCGGTGAGACCGGGTTGATTTTCAGGGAGAAGGATTCGAAAGAATTACGGGAGAGACTTATTCAATTAAATAAAGATACTGAGTTATTGAAGAGATTAAAAGGTGAAGGGATAAAAAGAGCTAAGGAAAAATTTTCACTTGAAGCAGTTGCAGAAATTTATTATAATCAGATTAAAGAATTATTAAAAGAGGATTAAAAAATGAAAGTAATTATCTTTTGCGGAGGGAAGGGTACCCGGCTGATAGAGAAAACGGAATTCATTCCGAAACCTTTAGCGGAGATAGGTAATATTCCGATTGTAACTCACCTGATTTACCGCTACTTGAAATATGGTTATAAGGATTTTTTACTCTTAATCGGGTATAAAGGCAGGATGATAATAGATTACATCAAAGACCAGAAAAAGAATAATTTCAGTCATTTAAAACTGTTATCACATGTAGGGAAGGAACTTAAAATAAAACCTAATATTGAATATTTAGATACGGGAGTGGAGACGGAACTATGGCGGAGATTACTTCTTGCCAGAGAACAGATTAAGGAAAAAACCTTCATGGTAAATTACAGTGACGGCCTTGCCGATATTGATATTACTAAGGTTGAAGAGTTTCATAAAAAGCATAAAAAATCAGGGACTGTCGTGATTGTAAAACCGCATTCGCAGTACGGGAAGGTTCTTGTAGATAAGAGGGGAACAGTAAATAGTTTTGTTGAGAAACCTATTGAGACATTCTGGGTTAATGGCGGATTCTTTGTATTTAACCGGAACTTTTTTAAGTATCTTGATGAAGGGTTGAGCAATAATATTCAGCCACTCGAAATAGCTGCAAGATACGGGGAGCTGCAGGCTTTTCCACATTCCGGGTTTTGGAAATGCATGGATACATTCAAGGACCTGAATGAATTTAATGAATTCTATAATAAAGGAGATGCAAAATGGCTAAAGTTCAAATAGAGCCTGAAAACAAATACTGGAAAAGCAAGAATATCCTGATAACAGGTGCCGGCGGTTTTGTCGGGTCAAACCTATGCAGATACTTTAATGAACTCAAGGCAAACGTTGTCGGATTAGTTCGGGATTTAAACGAAGTTAATAATCTCAAATTGTTTCAACTTGAGGATAAACTGAGTATTGTTATAGGAGATTTAACAGATAAGGAATTTTTATTAAGGGTCTTGCAGAAATATAACATTGACACTGTTTACCATCTTGCAGCCCAGGTTGTTGTAGGTGTGGCAAATGAAGGACCTCTTTCTACTTTTGAATCGAATATAAGGGGAACTTACATGTTACTGGAAGCTATCAGGAATTAGGGGAAAGTAAAAAGGATTGTAATGGCATCAAGTGATAAATCCTACGGAATACATAAGAAGCTTCCATATAAGGAAGATTTTCCGCTTCAGCCACATTTTCCATATGATGTTTCAAAAGCATGCGCGGATATGATAGCTAAATCTTATTTCTATACGTATAAAATGCCAATTGCGATTACGAGATTTGCCAATATATTCGGCCCGGGTCAACTCCATTTCTCAACAATTGTTCCTGATACTATCATGAGTATTTTAAATAATAAGAATCCCGTAATACGAAGTGACGGAACTCCGGAGCGTGATTTTTTATATGTTAAGGATACTGTCAGAGTATATGAGACGATAGGGAGGAATTTAGATAATCCGAAGATTCACGGAGAGGTTTTTAATGCAGGGTACGGGAAACCAATTAAAATTTTAACTTTGGTGAATCTGATCATAAAAACAGTCGGTTCATCCTTAAAACCGGATGTAAAGGGAAAGGGGAAACCTGCCTTAGAGATAGACAGGCAGTACCTTGATAGTTCAAAGGTAAGTAAAATTCTCAATTTCAAGAACAAGTACACACTTGAATCCGGGATAAAAGAGACATTTGAATGGTATAAAGAGAATTTTCAAAAATTAAATAAATTCTATTTAGGAAAGCAGCAATAGCTATTTATACAGCAAGTGAACGTAGTCATTAACAGCGAAACTGATTGAGAATAATTTTTAAGAAGAGAAGATAATATTCAACTTTTTCAAATACCGTCCCCCTCTTTTTTTTCAGGAGTTTCCCCATTTTTTTTATTAAATTTATTTTAATTAATCAACAAATGGTATATTGATTTACAATAGATTTTTTTTAGTGAATTTATTCTAAATATGTTGGTAGGCCGTGGTTTTAACCACGGTTTATATAAAGGAAATATATCAGGAATTTATTCCTGATATGGATTCCATAGTCCAATTAATCGGGCTAAAACAAGGGCTAAAGCCCGGATGATGTTCCTGTTCATTATTACCCAGGTAGATTGCCACGACAAACTCCGTTTATCTCGCAATGACATACAATCGTTTGCAAACAAAATAGCGGTATTAGTCATTGCGACGAAGGTTCAAAGAACCTGAGGAAGCAATCTCTCTTTCGGTTAACGGTTAACGGTCAGCGGTAATAATCATTGTAAAATATAATAGTTGAATTTATTCTAAATATGCTTGTAGGCCGTGGTTTTAACCACGGTATACTGAATCACGAATAATCAGGAATTTATTCCTGATATGTATTCCATAAACCGATTAATCGGACTGAATCATGGGCTGAAGCCCGGATATTTTTCTGTTCATTGTTACCCAGGTTAAAACCTGGGCCTACATACATAAGAACAATAAATTGCTTTTTATATTACCAATGGCATTGAATTGAATAATTTCATACGTAAATTTATTCAAAAGGTTTTAAAGTTTCCCCATTTTTTAAAATCATATGTGTTTCACTTACTGAAAATATTTATTTGCCTTTATATCAATGTTTATAGATTTCATCCATGATTTTTTGGGGAAACTCCTGTTTTTTTTCTGTTGAAATTATTTATATTATATGGTATAATACCAAATATGAAAAAAGGAAATAAGAAAACTTATGAAAGAACTTAACTTAAATACTCTTGAAGAGTTATTGATTAAGTTTAATAACACCGGTGGCGAGCATATCATACTCAATCCTTATCTATCCACTCCTACCGCGTTAAAAAAATATACAAATCGGTATACATTTTACGTAGACTGCGGGATTAATATGATGTTTCCGGAACAGTTTTTTAAAAGGTTGAATTCGGCAATTATTTCGGGTGTTTTAGGAGAACAGGCTGTTGTTGTCGGGACAGAAGATTATATTCGTAAATATATCGGGGATGCTTCAGAACTTTCAGATTTTTACGGATTTTTTAAGATAAGGACTTTTCTTGAGAAGGAGACCGGGAGAGAGATAAGGGTGATTTTTGATAATTTCCAGGACTGTTTAAAATTTGAAAAGTTTTATGGGCAGGATCAGTTTTTAAGTAACATGAATAAAATTCAGAGTGAGAAGAACTTAATTTTATTCTTAAACATCCTTTCGACGAATCAAATTCTCTCTTTACTTGAAAATTTGGTTTACATAGTACGTCCCTTTACCAAATTGGAACTGACAAGTTATTTAAATAAGAATCATATATCTATTTTGCAGGATCATATATTTGAAATCACGCAGGGGAATCCGTTTCTGATAGATTTTATATCGGGTAAAATTCCCGGGCTGAAATCAAACTATGATGAAGCACTTGAATTAGGTTTCTCGATTTTTTATGAAAGGATGCTATCAGAACTCAGCGGGGATATATCATTCAAGTCGATATTTTTAATATTTGCATCCAAAGACGGTTTGAAATTGAACGAGATTGCGGGTTATCTTGACAGGAAGCCGGGAGTAATCCAGACCTATCTCAATCGTTTACTGAATTATAAAGTTATCAGGAAAGATGACAAAGTATATTACTTTCAATATCCCGAAATTTTAATGTGGCTTCGGAGAAATGGGATTGTGGAAGTAATGCCAGAACTGAAAAAGGAATCAAAAAAGCAGGAGAAGATTCCTTCCAAACCTAAAGAAAAGAAAGAAAAGGTACAATATAAAAAGCCGGAATTTCCGGACTATTTCTAAATAAGGAGGATTTTGATGAAAAGAAGACTAACGGTCTTTTTAACAGGACTATTCATAATTTTAATGTTTTTACCCACAGTATCGGGAGATGATCCTGTATATCTCTACAGGAACGTTGGGAGTTTCACATCGGTTGCGACGAACGATGATGTTTCAGCGTTAATAGTTAATCCGGCGGGATTAGGGTTTAAGAGGAGATTTGAAGGCTACTTCTCTTTCACGACACGGAGCGATCCTGAATATCTTGTAGAGAAAAATCTTTATTTACTTCGTCTTCCGATTGTAGGAAGTATAGGCTTTGAAGAGTATTTAAACGATAATTTAGAATCTAATAAAGTCAGGGTAATAAACTGGGGAGGGACCGTATTAAAGTTGAACAACCTCAGTTTTGGATTTAATAAGCGCTGGTATTATTCAGATTTTGGAACCGTTCAATCAGTTCAGAATTATGACCTTGGAATGATGTACCGTCCCTATAATTGGATATCGATTGGAGCTGTAATGCGCAATTACTGCGCTGACCGCGATTTTCTTGACGGTGAGTTACAGCGCCGCCTTCGTGGCGGAGTTGCACTCAGGCCATTTACGAACAGAATTACACTGAGCTGGGATACCGAGTATGAAGAGTTTGCAAAGGATAAATTCAGGATTTGGGATAATTACTACGGAGTCAAGTTAGAGATTCTTCCCTTGACTTATATCTATGCCTCGGGAAATAAGGATGCCGACATTAATTTTGGAATATCGATCTACTCAGGTTTTTCATCGTTCTCTTATTCCCGCACAGAGAATGAAGACCAGACCATGAACTATGACAATCTTGTTTTTACATTTGATTCCTTATATCATAAGAAAGAGTTTCAGGGAATCCCTTCTAAATTCAAACCGACTATGGTTGCCCGTGTAGTAATAGCCGGGTCCTTCTCGGAGGAAGAGGTCCGGGGTAATTTTCTTACTCCGCGCGTTCCGAAATTCCGGGATCTTGTTTCGCAGTTTGAAAAGGTACTGTATATTGAAGAAGTTTCCGGAGTAGTCGTTCATTTGAAGGATAATAATCTTTCCATAGCCCAGGTTCAGGAGCTGATATCCGTAATGGAAAAGATTCAGGAATGGGATAAGTTCATAATTTTCTATTTAGAATACGGCGCCGGTCTGAAGAATTATTATCTTGCGACAGTCGGAGATGCTATAATGATGCCGCCGTCCGCGACTCTTGAGTTATTCGGCCTCTCTTCAAGGATGACCTTTTTCAAAGGTTTATTTAATAAAGTCGGGATAGAAGCGGATTATATCCGTCCCGATTCGAACAAGTATAAATCTGCGGTTGAGCAGTTTACGAGAGACAGCATCTCCCCTGAAGCGGAAGAGAATCTCCGTAGTTTATTAGGGGATATCTTTGACCAGATCACAGAAGGTATTGCAATCGGGAGAGAGAAGGAGAAATCGGAAGTCCAGAATATAATAGATACAACAGGCATAATAGATGCAAAGAAGGCTCTCGAATTAGACTTGATAGATAAGATCGGTTATGAGTCGGATATTAAGGATTTGGTTAATGATTATATGGGATTCTTCCGTTTACCGGAGAAGATGTCTTCTATCAATCTTGAATATCTTGACTTTTACAATGATAATTGGTCAAACAAGGCGGAGATTGCGGTTATGTTCATAACCGGAACAATTACAACGGGAGAATCGGGAAGCAATCTTTTATTTGGCCAGACTGCAGGTTCTGAAACCATAGCAAAGAAGCTTGACATGTTAGCAGGGAGAAAGGACATTAAAGCGGTCGTCATCAGGGTAGATTCCCCCGGCGGTTCAGCGCTCGCGTCAGATTTAATCTGGCAGAAGATCGAGATGCTGAAGAAGAGCGGAAAGAAGGTAATTATCAGCATGGGTAATGTTGCAGCTTCCGGCGGATATTATGTTGCAGCGCCCGGAGATATAATCGTAGCGGATCCCGGAACTATTACAGGTTCAATAGGAATCTTCGGCGGAAAATTTGTATTGAAGGAACTCTACGGTAAATTAGGCATCACACAATCACAGGTTAAGTTCGGGAAGTATTCAGATATGTATGCAATGAACCGGACATTTACCGATGAGGAACGTCAGATGCTCAAGGATCACATGGGAGATTTCTACCTTGAGTTCAAGACCAAGGTTGGGGATGGGCGCAACCTGACACTTGACCGGGTTGAAGAGATAGCCCGTGGCCAGGTTTATACCGGGCGTCAAGCGCTTGAGATAAATCTTGTTGATGAGATAGGGACTCTTCAGGATGCCATTAAGATAGCAGCAAGAGAAGCAAAGATAAAGAAAATCAATAATATTCTTTATATGGACATGCGTGGGAATGTAATGAATGAACTATTCACGGGAGGAAATGTACGAAAATTTTTCATTCCGGACCTTGGAATTGAATTGATTGATTCAGAGAACTACTGGTATATTTGTCCATATTCCTTGGAAACAAGATAAAACAGGAAGGTAAAAAAATGTTTGATAATTTTACCAGGGGTGCAAAAAATTCCCTAGCAAATGCCGAGAAGGAAGCCCGGGCATTTCTGCATGATTATATTGGTTCTGAACATATTTTACTGGGATTATTATATGAAGAAGAAGAGGTATCCGCAAGGGTTTTAAAGGAATTTGAGATTAACCTGGAATCCTGTCAGCAGCAGGTTTTAAAGATTATCGGTCAGGGTACCGGAATTGTATTGCCTTTCACACCCCTTCGTTATACTC
>JAQVHJ010000340.1 GCA_028696285.1 bacterium | reverse complement strand
AAACATCCCACCCGCTAAAAACGGCATAAACTCATCTTCATTATCACTCCCTATCGCAATCCCAAGAAACGCGATCAATATTGCAGTAAAAATAAACAGCACTATATAGATTACCGGCCAGATAGTAAATATTCCTAAAATAATCTTATTCCTTTTTTCCAATTCAATCCTCCTTTTTTTCAGTATTCAAAATTGCTTTAAGGTCATCTATTCTTTTCAGTAAATATGGGGCGTCATTCTGACTGTAGAGTTCTTCCAAAATCAATAATTCATTCTTTAGGTACTTCTTATCTTTTGTCAAATTAAAAAGGCCTTCAAAAATCTCCGCGGATTTTTCATTATTCTTGATCTCACTTAATATCTTTTTAAATAAATTCTCCGCTTCCTTCTTATCAAATTCACCTCGTATAGTAGCAGATAATATTTTCGTATCAATTAAAACATCCTTATCCTGAATCTCTTCTGCGATATCCATCGCTTCCTGGTTCATCTTTTCTATCTCAGTTATTGAATCTAATTTCCCGGATTTATACAGTTTGAATAAACTTAACGCTTTATAATAAAGGTAATAACAGATATACGGTTTAAGTTTTAACTCCTGTAAAATTTCTAAAGAGGAATTAAAGTATTCAAGGCTTTCCTCCATCTTCCCGATATCAGAATAATATTGTCCCATACTGCCTTTTGTAATAGCGATTAACTGTTTATCATTCATTTCTTCAGCAATTGCTGAAGCTCTTCTGAAAGAATTACCGGACTCTTCTATTCTTCCTGTTTTATAGCATACAAGGGCGAGATTTCCTAAAATTATTACGGTTGCATAAAGGTTTCCGGTCGTTTCGGTTATCTCTAATGCTGATTCTAAAGATTTAATTGCTTTCTCATTGTCACCTTCAGCTTGATAAACATTTGCAAGATTGGTATATGCCAATGTAAGCAGATATTTATCATTGAGTTTTCTGGCAATTTTAAGCTGCTCCTCATTATTTATTCTCGATTCTTCAATTTTATTTTGATGAAAATAAATCACACCTATATTACCTAGTGCCAACGCCTTATTCCGGATATCTCCCAGCTCTTCTGAAATCTCTAATTTTTTCCTGTAATATTCCAATGCCTTATCATATTCTCCAAGCTCTTTATAGATTATCCCTATATTACCCAAGGCAACATTTATCCCTTCACGGTAACCTAATTCTTCTGATATCTTTAACTTTTTCTGATAGACTTCCATCGCCTTTTTATAATCACCAAGATCCTTATAAAGCAATCCAAGGTTCCCGTAAATAGTTCCCAGTAATTTCTTATCTTTTTTCTTCTCAAATATCTTCAATGCTTTGTTGTAATATTTAGTCGCTTCCTTATAATCACCAAGATAGTAAACCACCATACCAAGATAGTTATAAATATCACCAAAATCACTTTTTATTTTTGATTCCTTTAAAATTTCAAGAGCATTTTCAATATACTCCTTTGCCTTCTTATACTCACCCCTGCAATGATAATAGTAACCGATATTCTGGTAATATTTACTCCAGCTTTCTACCTTATCTACCTTCATAAGGATCTGAGGAATCTCTTTATTTATTAAATTGAAGACCTTTTTATCTTGCCCTGTTTTCCTGTATAAATTCATCATTTGAATATAAATTTTAAACAACTCTTTATCTTTTTGGTATTTCTTTGCTAATGTTTTTCCCTTCTTAAAATATCCAAGCCCATCATCCCATCTTCCCAATGTTTCATATATCTCCGCTGTCCTGATTATAAATTGAAGACTGTGTTCTCCTTTTATGTATGCAAGTAATTTTAAGTAATATTCCAATGCTGATGTATTGTGATAGTTGTCAAAAGCAAGATCCCCGGCCTTTTCCAGGTAATAAACTGTTTTTGCGCGGGTCTTGGCCTTTTCATAATGGAATGCAAGTTCCCCGTAATGTTCCTTCTGATTCCTCTTGAAAACTGTTTCTATCGATTCCCCGGCTAACTTATGCAATTTTAAAAGAGTTCTTTTTAACTGCATCTCATATACAGTATCTCTGATAAGTAAATGCTTAAATATGAACCGCAAATCAGAGATCGCAACCCAAATGTCTTCCTGCTGAATCGTTTCTAAATAATTATCATCCAATTTGTTTTGAAGCATTAGAGAAAGAACCTTTATTGAGAATTCCATTCCCAATACTGAAGCTGATTTTATTACATCTTTTATCTCCCTCTCTAAACGGTCTATTCTCGAGATAATAATCGAACTGATCTTATCAGGTATCTCAAAATTTTTCGGGATACTCTTAATTTCTCCCGATGTTTTCTTTAGATTGTAGTGCTCTTTTAAATATAAAATTATCTGTTCTACGAAAAATGGGTTGCCCCCGCTCTTCGAATAGATGATTTCAAGCAGCTCCGGAGGATAATCCGGATAGAGTTTATGCTTAAGCATTTCTGAAATACTTTCTTTTGATAACCTGTCTAAATTTATTTTTGCAATCGGGTACTCTTCAGAAGTTAATATATTTAATTTATCGGCGTAACCCTTCCTTAATGTGATAATCAACAGGATGGGATACTCTTCAATATTCCTCAGCAGATTCTGAATAAAAACTAATGAATCTGAATCTGCAAAATGGAAATCTTCAATATTCAAAATCATCGGGTTAATCTTTGCAATCCCTTTTAACAGGTTTTTTAAAGAAATAATAGTGTTCTCGTAACGACCCGCTGAATCAAGTGATTCATATAAAGGATCCCTCCAGAAAAGGTCAAGTAAAGCTCCAAGTATTCCTTTTGTCCTCTTTAATTCATTGCTAATGCCGGTATCCGGTATTTGATTCATCAATTCTGAAAATTTATTATTGAATTTCGCAAGATTCTCTTTCGCTGTAAGATCATCTGATTGATTAAAATATTTTTTTAAGAAATATAAAATCGGATGAAAACTGCTTTGGGATATTTCATCACAGGGTAATACAAACCAATTAAGTTTTAAAGCGCCGGTTCTCTTCCTTACTTCTTCAACAAGTTTACTCTTCCCTATACCCGGCTCTCCGGATATCTCAATTATACCTCCGAATCTCCCGGATGAAATGGATTCTATTATACCCGTGATCTCTTCTATTTCTTTCTCCCGCCCAATCAATATTCCTTCTGTTTGAAATTTCTTCTCTTTCTTTGTAAGTAACTTATAAATATTTATCTCAGTTGAGAATCCCTTCACTTCTATCATTCCCTCTGAAAGGAACTCGTGTGTCTTTTCATTCTTCTTCATTACTTCTGCATCTACAAGAGTCTCATTCCAACCGGCTTTCTCCATTAATCTGGATGCAAGATTAACTTCTCCGCCAATCGCTGTATATTCCGAGATTAATCTTGACCCGATAAAACCTGCATACACTTTCCCGTAAGAGATTCCGAATTTAAATGTGAAGGTTGCA
>JAQVHJ010000339.1 GCA_028696285.1 bacterium | reverse complement strand
AATTGAGCGATGATAAGAAGGTTTTGAGAAATATTTATTCTTCGCTTAAACCCGGAGGGCATTTTGTGATTGATATCATGGGGAAGGAGGTTTTGGCGAGGATTTTTCTGAAAAGTTCTGTCTGGTTTGAGGAAGATGACAAGTTTATCATGGTAGAAGCGCGTGAGATCAAGGATGACTGGAGCTGGATAAAGAACAGGTGGATTTTAATTGAGAACGGGAAGGTAAAGGCGTATAATGTTGACCACCGGTTATATTCAGCAACAGAATTAAAATGGCTTCTTCAGGAAGCAGGATTTAATATTAAAAAGATTTATGGCGAAATGAATGTAAATTCATCCTATGATAATAACGCTAAAAGATTAATCATTCATGCCGTTAAACCGGGAAAGAAAAAAAAGTAATATGAATCAAACAGAGTTAAGGGAGATAACAGTCAATGGTCTTAAACGTAAATATCGAGTTCATTTCTCTTCATCTGAAACAGGACTCATGAGTGATTCTGTTGTTTTCCTTCTTCACGGACGATATGCGGATGGAAAGTTCATGGAAGAAATGACAGGCTTTTCCGGAATGTCGGATCGATACGGGTTTACCGCAATCTACCCTGATGGTTTAGAAAAACAATGGAATGACGGGAGACAAGAGATATCATTCAGGAAACATCAAAAAGAGATTATTAATAAATTTGAATTTTTAAATGAGATCTTAAACGATTTGCAGAAACGCGGAAAAACTTTCAATTCTGTTTTTGGCACCGGTATTTCAAATGGAGGAATACTTCTCTATAAACTGCTTGTTGAGCATCCCCATTTTCTGAATGGGGCAGGGATTATTTCTGCAGGGTGTCCTGATGAATTCCGAGAAGTATTAGAGACTATCTCTGTTTCGAAATTAATTATTTTTCAGTGTACATCAGACCCGATAATTCCATATAACGGTGGAAAAATCAGGTTCGGGAGAACAGAGATGGGAAATGTGATTTCCACAGAAGAATTGATCAAACTGCTTACACATGATATGAACGGGCCGAATAAAGAGGTATTTTCAGGGGAAGATAATCTTTCTTTTGAGAAAAACAGTTATAATAAAGATAATTCAAGAAAGCTTATTTATTTTAAGATTTCAGGAGGAGGTCACATATGGCCGGGTAGTGTGATAGAGTTTGATGAGAAGATTTACGGAAACAGTGTTAAATCTCTAAATGCAGGTTTTGAAATGATAAAATTATTTATGGAGAATTAAATGGAGAACGATTCAAAATACTTCAAATCTGTTTTTATTAATTTTTTTCCGCTTATCTTAAATACGGTCTTACTCATGGCCGGAGTATTTATTTTTATTGGGTATCAGATTATCTATCCCTTGATATTTTTCATGTTTACGGATATGATGATTTCTTTTTTTCTCATATTTGCCGGATTGGAAATTTCCGGAGATGATATTATAATTACTTATTTTTTATTTTTAAAGAAGATTACATTTAAACGTAATGAGATAATGAAATTCGGCCTGGTAAGGTTGCCATGGCATACTCCCGTTAAAATTAAGGAAGCGGGGGAGCCTGTTGAGGTCGTTGATTCTTCTGCTCCTAACGGCATTTACTTCTTCTTAAGTTCAGGGAGACAGATATCAGTCAGGACGAATCAATATTTGGAATGGTTTGAATTCTTAAATAAATAAAAAGAGAAGAGTGAAAAAGGGATGAAAAAGCAAGTGTGTAAAACTAAATTCATAAATCGGGAAAATGAAATTCAGATTTTATGGAAGGAATATCTTTTAACGCAGAATACAAATAAAAGAAGGACGGTTTTTATCTCGGGAGATTATTATATTGGGAAGACGGCCTTAGCTCTTAATTTTAAAAATATCCTGATCAAGGAGAATACCAAATTAGATTTTATTAATTTATCATTCAAGGACTCCGCCGGCATAACATTTCAGGATATAATCACCAGGATTTTTGTTCAGTTAGATGGAGGAGATACGGGGAAGGCGCAAAAGAGATTACAGGAAGAATTATCAGGGATTATCAGTCTTGACGAATTAAAAAAAATGAATGTAATAATTGAAAAGACTGATAAGAATAATAAAACATTCAGGGAGAGCATTAATCTGATTGTCGAGTTATTCAAAAGGCGGGATTGTTCATCTTCCATTATTATCCTTTTTGATGACCTGGAAACGTGCGGTAAAATAATAAAGGAATGGATTTTAGAAGTTTCTGAAAAGCTAAAGGATTTCCCGGTACTGATAATTTATTCAGATAGAGATCAGAATGATATAAATCTATTCAAACCGAAGCAGTGTCTTTTCCTGGATAACCTTCCCATATCATCTGCAAAAAAAATGATAGAACAGTATTTCCCTACAGCTAAAACAGATCCTGTAATTACATCTTTTATTCTCCAACTAACCCGGGGGAATCCCGGATTGATTGAACAATATGCAGCATTTATCATAGAAGAAAAAATCATAAAGGTTTTTAAGGACAGGATTAGAATTAAAACCGGCAGGGTTAATAAGGTTCCTGAAAAAATAAAGGAAGAGTTAAAAAGCGATTATTCGGCTTTGAAACCGGAGGAGAAGGATGTGCTGATTTCTGCTTCTATCTTCGGGGAATCGTTCTCATCTAAAATTCTTTCTGCTGTTTTTGGATTTGATATGAGTCTTCTTAAAAAGATACTTGCGGGACTTGAGGAAAAAAGATTTATTCAGAAAAAGATGTCAAGGAACAGGGAAGGTTATTTTTCTGAGATTGATTATAAATTCTCTTATCATTATAAAGTGTGTTTGGCATATGATTTAGTTCCGAAGCAGAAGAAGGGAAAAATGCATGCAGAAATAGCTGAATATTTAATGGGAAAATTTAAACACGGAACAGAGAAATTTTATGATGAGATATTATACCATTTCATAAATTCAGGAGCGAAAGAAAAATTAAATAATTTTCTTTCTTTTTATTCTGATTACAAGTACAGGGAAGGTAAGTTAAAGGAAAGCGCGGAGATATTATCTGACCTGGTAAAAAACCTCGGCGTAACCGCGTATAAATCAAGATCAGGTGCGGAGAATCATATCAAGCTTGCAAATATTCTATGCAGAACAGGAGAACAGGATCGCGGATTGGAGATTTTAGAAAAACTTGAAGAAAAAAGCAGAGAGATAATAGATACTGAGCTGCTTCCGGATTTTCTTGTTGCAAAAGGCCTTCTTCTTGAGGAAAAAGGTCTTTATGAGCAGGCATTTGGTTTATTAAAAAATGCGTATAATCTTATTGAAACCTTTTCAGGAATCAATCCATTTCTTCTTGCAGATTGTATTAACGGTTTAGGCATTATCAATAATTGGAAAGGAGATTACAATGATTCCATACAAAAGTTCAAAGAAGTTATTAAACTGAGAAAGGAGCTGTTCAAGAAACCTCACCC
>JAQVHJ010000338.1 GCA_028696285.1 bacterium | reverse complement strand
ACCATTGTATCAGAACCTGTGACGTGAAAAACAGTCCGTATTGCATTGCCATTGCTCTTACAAAGGCAATGGAAGGAGAACTGGAAAACGGTTTCGCTTTTGCAGGAAAGAACGCATACCGAACAGATAAGATAATCTCTGTACAAGAATTATTTGACACGCTTATTAAAGAATATCAGGAATCGTAATATCCGAATCTCTGGTAAAGATAATTGAAAACAATAAAAAAAATTTCTGATATCAGAAAACAAATCAAAAATTATAAACAAGAAAATAAAAGTATTGGTTTCGTTCCCACAATGGGATATCTCCACGAGGGGCATATAAGTTTAGTTAAAAAAGCTTCCGAAGAGAATGATATTGTTATCACGAGCATTTTTGTCAACCCCACTCAATTCAGCCCTACAGAAGATCTCGATGCATATCCCCGGGACTTGGAAAGAGACTTGAAATTATTGAAGAACGCGGGATGTAATCTCGTTTTTAATCCTGTGAATACGGATATCTATGAGACCGGGTTTGAAACTTTTATCTCCTTGGAATATCTTCCGAAACACTTGTGCGGGTTATCACGGCCGAATCATTTTAAAGGGGTTGCAACAGTCGTCGGAAAATTATTTAATATTATCTTACCCGACAAAGCTTATTTCGGACAGAAGGATTATCAGCAGATTCTCGTGATTAAGAAGATGGTGCGTGACCTCAATTTCCCCGTGGATATTGTTATCTGCCCGATTATCAGGGAACCGGACGGGTTGGCCATGAGCTCAAGAAATATTTATTTAAAGGGTGAAGAGAGGAAGGATGCCGTGCTTCTTCATCAGGGATTGGAGCTTGGCGTGAAGGAACTTCAATCGGGAAACAGGGATATCCGGAGTATTATATCAAAAATTATTAAGATGATAGAAAAGAGTCCCCATGCAAAGATAGATTATATTTCAATTGTAAACGGGCAGACATTAGAAGAACTCGAGTCCCCTGCTTCTTATCACGGAGAAGTTTTACTTGCCGGGGCGGTCTGGTTCGGAAAAGCAAGGCTGATCGATAATTCCCTGGTTAAAATTTAAATTAAACTCCATGCCTTTTATTGATTTATCGTCGTTCCGTTTTATTTTAATCCAATTAAATATATTGACAGATAACAATAATTATGATAACATTTCATTATAATAAATAAAAAAAAATTAATTCAATGAAGAATGATCCGAAACTGAAGAATTTAATTTATCATTTTATTGAGAGCCAGGATGATAAACAGGCATCTCCTTTTGAGATCGTCAATAAGTTCATGAAGATACCATCATGCTCTCCAAAGGTCTCTGAACAGATGACTAGGGAGATTCTTGACGGAGACAGCAGGTTCGTCCTGAACTTCGAAGGGTATTGGGAGATTAATCAAAATTATGAATTGAAAATGCAGAGCCTGGCTGATATTAAAATTTCATTGATATATCTCGTCTCTGCAAATTTCGGGTACAGAAAGGATATTTTAAAGGGGATCGGGTTAAAAACATTTTATAAAGGTAAAATAGATGAATTGATTGTGCCCATTAAAAGTAATATGAAGATTTATTATGAAGATTTAATACAAATGTCCTTTGATAAAGAGATGAAACCGGTATCAATGGATTCTATCAAATCACGGATAAATAAAATGCTTGAAAAATCTCTCACACTTACATTTACTACTTCAAAAATAAAAATGCTTTTAGGACGGTATAATATTTTTCCGGAAACGGAGTACCTTTCAGTCTTCTCAATTCTCTCCGCTATTTCTGATGATTATAAGACAACTAATATTGAAAGATTAATGGAAATATTCTCTTTCCCGTACAGGAATATTGTTCACATTAGAAACATACTTATGTTCCTGGAACAATTGAAGGATTTTATTTTTGATGAACTCGCCGAGCTGGGAATAAACTCCGTTGAGGAGGTTGTTGAACTGTGTGAATCGAATGTGTTCCGGTTTGATTTCTCCGGAAGGGAATTTAATGAGATATTTCTGAAGAAAATACCGGAACAGCCCGGTATTTATTTTTTTAAGGATGAAACAGGAAAGATTATTTATGTTGGCAAATCAAAAAATTTAAATTCAAGAGTGAACTCATATTTTAAGCTGCCCCCGAACACTTCAAAAAAGATTTCAAGGATTCATGAAGAGTGTAATCAAATCGAGTTTAAAATATTCGTAACAGAAGCGGAAGCAATATTAGAAGAGTACCGCGCAATAAATAAATATAACCCTGAAATTAATATTCAGAAAAATGTTGTCTTATCCGAAAAGAAAATTAAGAGAAAGATTCCGGAAAAACTCATCGTGCTTGCAAACGACTCCGAAGAAGGAAGTATAAATTTGATTTTATATAATAAGGAAGGCTGTTATTCAATCTTGAAATGTTTAAAAAGTGACCGGGAAAAGATAAAGGAAGAATTAAACAAGCATATCTTTTCTGACAATATAGAAAAATCACCGCCTGATGAATTTGATCTGCTTCAGCAATGGCTCATGAAAAATTACGACAAGTTATCAGTAATAGATATCTATCTAACAGGAACAATTGAAAACACTATCGAAATTATTTGTAATTCATAAATACCCGCCGAATCGGCAAGGGTAATCTCATTATACACAATGTAGGGGCGAAGGGCCTTCGCCCGTATCAACAGTATTTAATACTACAATATTATACAACAAAAACATTATCTGTCAAATGATAATTGTGCAGGCGAAGGGCCTTCGCCCGTATCATTTGAACAAAATACATCTTCAGGTTAAAACATTTGAACCGTAATTGGTGATTCGTGATTCAAAAAAAAAAGAATTCTTTTCGATTTTGTTTTTTTTCTTCATTCCACTTTCCTCACTCCACACTCCACCTTCCACTATAATTAAATTGAGATCGCTTCGCTACACTCGCAATGACTAATAACGTAATTTAATTTGCAAATGTGTGTATATCATTGCGAGGAGTACCATAAGGCACGACGTGGCAATCCATAATCGTAATCCGTAATCCGTGATTCGTGAACCGAAAGAATTGTATGGCAAACATTCGATACACACTGTAGGGGCGAAGGGCCTTCGCCCGTATCATTTGAACAAAATACATCTTCATGTTAAAACATTTGAACCGTAATTGGTGATTCGTGATTCGAAAAAAATAATTCTTTTCGATTTTGTTTTTTTTCTTCATTCCACTTTCCACACTCCACACTCCACCTTCCACTATAATTAAATTGAGATTGCTTCGCTACACTCGCAATGACTAATAACGTAATTTAATTTGCAAATGTGTGTATGTCATTGCGAGGAGTACCGTAAGGCACGACGTGGCAATCCATAATCGTAATCCGTAATCCGTGATTCGTGAACCGAAAGAATTGTATGGCAAACATTCGATACACACTGTAGGGGCGAAGGGCCTTCGCCCGTATCATTTGAACAA
>JAQVHJ010000337.1 GCA_028696285.1 bacterium | reverse complement strand
TTTTCTCGCAACTTTAATAGATTACAGATCAATCTTTGAAGTTCAAAATCAATCTCATTTAAATATGAAACAATATCTTTCCCTTCATCTTCATCATGAATATTTAAAAGCTCCATTATTTGACGGGAAATTTCATCCGGCTCTTCCCTGTTCATTTGTTCTCTCCTTTTATATGAGATGATAACAACTGTTTTAATTCTCCAATACTTTCTATTAACTTTTCACGCTTCTTTAAAAATTTATCACTAAAAAGATTGGAATAGATCAACGCCATCGGCTCCCCGGTTTTATGATAAAGATAAATCCGCTGGACAGATCTGTCCGCATCTACATATGCTTCTAAAAATTCATTGTACAGTTTTTCTTCTATCTTGTCTTTTGGGTCAGGTGGAAATTTCTCAAGCTTCAAATGAAATTTCTGGAAAGTTTCATACGATTCATAGTCTTCGCAGGTTCGGGCTATTATAAACAATTCATAGAACTCTCTTTCTTTCTTCTCAAACCTCAAGATTCTTTTTAGTACCATCCTCTCCTCCTCCTTAATTATGTAGGGCGTGCCTTCTTCAACATAAGAAGTAAAATAGCCCAAAATTAATATCCCTAAATTAAAAAAGAATAATAAAAAAAGAATCAACAACCATTTATTCTTCATTCAAATTTAATACTTGTTTAGACAACTCTATCCGGGTTCTTTTGTCAAGAACCCTCGTTTCCGGGATTCCCTTTAAATGCTGGAAAAGAACTATTGCCCTCAACGTCTTCTCATCCAACTTTCCCGTCAATTCTAAAGATATTTCTAAAACATCTTTTAATATTTTCTGAACCAGGACTATCTGTTCCTCGGTTTCTTTGTTATCCATTAATAATTTGATCTCATTGTTAGCTCTTGAGTAATATCCATGACCTTCTCCGGAAATAAAACTTTCCAATCTCTGCGCTTCTATCTTTTTTGAATTAATTTGTTTAATTCTATATATATTTTTATAAAATAATATTATTATTATCCCTAATAATGTAAAAAATAACATTTTTTCAAATATCTTCATATCTGTTCCTGGTTAAAATTAGGCCGGATATTTTAAAAAGGAAGACCTTTCGGATTAATGCTACTTTCTTAAAGGGAAAGCGTCCAAATTTCGTGGAAGGATATCCGGCCATGATTATTTCCATTTTTTTTTCTTTCAACGAACTTTTCTTACCTGCTTTTATTATACCTGCTTTGGTCTTAAAAGTCAAGACCCCAAGTGATTACAAAATTTGGTAAAAAATATTTGATAATAATTCCGTTAAAATAAATTATATTTTAAAAATTATTAAAATATAGACGATGATATAATACCTGATTTTTCATAAATTAATCTTTATATCAGCAATTATCACATTTCAAAATTACAGGAACAATAAATATATTAAATATTTTTAATTGATATTGAAATATGAAAAAACGCTTTGAAAGGAAAACATGAAAATTATATTATATTTAATTCTACGCCTTGTTAATTACTTTGGTCTTAAGCCAACAATAAAACTCTAATAGCTGGGGAGGTTTGTAAATTATCCCGGGAAATTAAGTTGCAGGGTTGAAATGTGTGTTCTAAGTATCGTACGTTTGGAATAATAACAAAAAAAGGGACTTGGGACATTTCTGATTCAAAAAATCAGGAGTGTCCCATTAATTTCTCGGGATAATTTACAAACCTCCCCAACATTCTACTTTATTTTTTTACATTCTTAAATGCGTTTATGCCGGCAAAACGGGATGCTTTTCCCAATTGATGCTCGATTCTCATTAGCTGGTTGAATTTTTCAATCCTTTCTCCTCGGCAGCCGCTACCCGTTTTTAAATGACCGGCATTTACTGCAACGGTCAGGTCTGAAATGAAGCTGTCTATCGTTTCTCCGCTTCTGTGAGAAACAAAACAGTTATATGAATTCTTATATGCAAGCTCGATCGTTTCCAATGTTTCTGTTACGGTTCCGATCTGATTAAGTTTAATCAGAATGGAATTGGCTACGCCTTTCTTTATTCCTTCTGTCAAGATTGCTTTATTGGTGCAGAAGAGATCGTCCCCGACTATCTCTATCTTCTTTCCAAGGGTATCTGTCATGTTCTTCCAGCCCTTCCAGTCGTTTTCTGCAAGACCGTCTTCTATCAATACAATCGGGTACTGCTTTACCCAGTTCTCCCAAAGTTTTATTAATTCATCGCTTGATAAAAATTTACCCGTGCTCTTAAACATTTTGTATTTCCCGTTCTCCCACAATTCACTTGCTGCAGGATCAAGGCAGATACTGACTTCCTTCCCCGGTTTATATCCGGCCTTGGTAATTGCTTCAAGAATCGATTCAACCGCTTCGTCATTCGACTTTAAATCCGGAGCAAACCCGCCCTCATCACCTACGCCGGTACTGTAACCTTTACTCTTTAAAACGTTTTTTAATGTATGAAATACCTCCACTCCCATTCGAATAGACTCGGAAAAAGATGATGCGCCGTGAGGAGCTATCATAAACTCCTGAAAATCAACATTGTTATCAGCGTGTTTCCCGCCGTTTATAATATTAAGACAGGGAACGGGCAATAGATGAGCATTGCTTCCGCCGAGATATTGAAATAGCGGAATATTCGCGCTCTGCGCGCAGGCTCTTGCATATGCCATTGAAACAGCGAGAATTGCATTCGCTCCCAACTTCGCTTTGTTCGGGGTACCGTCAAGACCGATCATGAGGTAATCCAGCTCACGCTGGTTGAAGAAGCACTTACTCTCTATCTCCTTTGCGATTACCTTGTTAACATTATTAACGGCTTTTAAAACGCCTTTCCCCCCATAACGCTTTTTATCACCGTCGCGGAGCTCCGTCGCTTCTCGTTCCCCGGTTGATGCACCGCTGGGAACCATTGCCCGGGAACAGGTGCCGTCTTCTAATGTTAAGTTCACTTCAACGGTGGGATTTCCTCGTGAATCGAGTATTTCAATTGCAGAAACTTTCTTGATCTTCATTTAAAAACCCTCCTTTTTAGATAGTAAATAGACTTGTTACTTATTTAAAACTATGTTATTATATCACATACATATTTATTATTCAATATAAAAAATCAATCAAAAACAAGCTTGTATTTCTTGAATTTTATTCATATTTCAATTTTTCAACTTTTTTCACCTCCGTCCCCATTTTTTTAAACTTGATTAATCTCTGAAAATATGTTAAAATTCTGTTAAAGTAAAGGATTTTATAAATGAGGATCGGCCTGAATCTCCTTCCCATTCCTAAACAATACGGCGGGTCCGGAAGATACGCTTTAAATCTCTTGAAGGCATTTCCGGAAAATCCGGATTTTAAGAAGCACGAGTTCTTCGTATATTACTCAAATCAGATTCATGATTATATTAAGGATATAGACCCGGCATTTAAACTGAGGCGTTTTAACCTGAGATCAATCCCGCAAAGAATAA
>JAQVHJ010000336.1 GCA_028696285.1 bacterium | reverse complement strand
GAAGGAGATTTAGATGGAGATGGGAGATTTAACTATATTGATCCTGACTTAGATGGGGATGGCTTCGTTGAGATTATTGAAGATAATAATATAGATAGAGATTTTGATCATGATGGAGATGACATTCAATATAATAAAGATTTAGATAGAGATAATGATGGTATTTGTGATCTTTTAAATATAGATGCAAATCATACAAGACTTTCATTGAACAATTTATCAGATGATATTTTAAAAATAGATGTGGTTTTTAATGAATCATTAGCATATAATTTTAATAGAGATAATGAAGATTATGATTTATATTCATTTAATGATATGAATAACATCACTAATAATGTTGTTTTTATTTTGGCTAATGGTAAGGAATTCGGTTTTGAAAACAATAAACCAAACAGTTCGATGAATACGACGCCAGTAGAATACGGTAAATTCAGAAAAACATTTCTTCCAAATGACACATGGAGTGGAGAACTAGATATATTAGAAACAATAAAGAAAAAATATTCTGAACTATCAGACAATGAAATTGATTTAAGAAAAAAGGAATTTATAGATTACATATCCGGTAGATTTAGGATAAAAATAACAGGTTTTCGTGATATGACAAATCAACCAATTGGAGCTGACCAAAATTGGAATTTTGGTGATCCTGATCCTGAAATATACTATGATCTTATAATACCATTTATAGAAGTTCCTCAAAGGACTGAGGAAAAGAATAGTAGTAATTCTAACACAAATTCTGAGATAAGATTTATAAAAGGAAAGTTTGGTCCATTATTAAGCGGCAATATTAATATTTGTGTTCCATATTATCCTCCAAGTTGTGATAAAACAAAAATTACAAGCTGTAAATTGGAAATAATTGATAGTTCCGGAACTCCTATTGAAGAAATAGAGATATCTACGGTTACCAATAAAGAGAATGATGATCGATATCAATTCATGGTCGATTTCAATAATTCAAAATTTAAGGAAGGTGACTATAATATTGTTATTAAATTTTACCAGGATGGTAAATGGATCATAACAAAGGAAGGAATTAAGCGTACGATATGTATCGACAGGCAAAGTTCAAGGAAGGGTGAGAATCCGACTAATGTTTCACAAACCAATGGGAATCATAGTGTAAATTTTATTATTGATGATACGATCAACGGTATCGGTTTGAAATCCAATTATGATGAGGATTTTCAGCGTTTTGATGAGGAAGGAATTTTCGGCGCATACTTTTACGATTTATCAGGGAAGCGTGTCGATTTTGATTTGGAATTACTAGGTGAATATTATGGAACAGAATATCCAAATAAGATAGCCTGCCGTTTTGCTCATACAGATCATTCTTCCGGAGATCCGAATTGTCCATTATTGGAGGCGGATTATCATCCTATTTATGTTTATGCGACTGACCTTGCCGGGAATATGACAACTACTCATCCTGACTACGTTGCTTCAACTAGGTCGGGGCTTTATTCAACATCAAGAAGTTTAATTGATTATTGTGTTGGATATATTTATACAGAAAGCTATCCTGATGAGAATGAATGCTTTGCCGATCCCCCGGATGATGTCGATATCTATGGAAATGTTTATTATGAGGAATCTACCGGTAAGATTTCTTCTACTTCAGATGGTCTTGATACTTTCACAAAATCTGAGAATATTGCAAATGATAAATCTTCAATGTTCCCGTATGATTATTACCGTCCTACATATGAAGGCTACTTAAAAGGCCATGAAGCAGGTGTATTCCTTGCCGGAACATATCCTGCCTTGGATGTCATGGTAACCAACCTGCTTAATCCCACTCAATTGGTTCATAGTAAGGTTTGGAATCCGGATGAATATTTAAGAGAATATAAAACGGTAATTCTACCATCCGGTTCATTAATAGGAAGGGGAGAAGATAATGATATAATAAGTAAGAATGAATAATGAAGAATGAAGAAGTAATAACTGAATATAGTTCTTTTATATTGTGGTACTTAGAACCAAAAATCGAGTGATACTTGATAATCAGTTGAGTGTCTTTTTCACCGCAGAGGACGCTGAGGACGCAGAGAAGAATTTTAATGAAGAATGAAGAATTAGATGTAATAAATTTGTTCTTTGAAAATCAAGGTTATATCTTGAAAATTGAAAAGATATGTGATATAATGAAATTGGAAGTTCATAATTCTACAAACGATAAAAGTAAGGGAGGAATGATGATAAATAAAATCAAAGAAGAAAAGAAACAAAAAATAAAAAGTGTTATAAGTATTTCTTTAACATTTACTAAATTAAAAATTAATTAAGGAGAGTAGGGATGAAAAAGATATGTTTAATATTGTTAACAATATTTTTTATTATTTCTTGCATTTCCTGCAATGATAAACAAGAAATAGATGATAATAATTCTATCGGGGAAAATAATAAATTAAAGAGTGAAAAAGATGATAAATTTACTCCTTATTCATGGGTATGTTTAGAACCATTAAAACCTATCGATAATACTAAAGATTTAAAAGGAACTTGGGAAGATGCCAAGCAATACTATGAAGCAAGATTGAGAATGGGAGGAGTATGGAATGATAAAAAGTTATCTGACAGGTTCTTATTAAGCATTGATGTAATGTATTGCAATCCAAGAAATATTCGAAAAGATTTTTATGTTAATATATCGCCAAGCGGAGAAAAGCCGGAAGAGATAATTCAATATGTAGGTGATTTTATATATTTTCAAACTTATAACAGAACTCCGGAAGAAAGTAGTATTTATGAATCTGAAAATAAAGTAAAAAAAGAAATAAATATTGGAATAAATATTAAAGAAGGTTTTTCTTTATTTTATTTTACAGCACAAAATAACCCCAGGCTATATTTATATGAAAAGATATTTTTAGAATGTGTTGAAAATGAAAATGATATTGTTGATTTGAAAGGAGCGTGTATCTCCAACAGTCATTTAAAAAGCCTTCTAAAACAAAGTGTTCCTTTAAATATTGATGGTAGTTTATTTACTACAAATACACCTTATAAAGAATATTACAAGTCTTCTGATTTGGAAATTACAGGAGTAGATATTTATGGAAATATATCAGGCCGATTTGGAGGAGAGGAATTTACAATAGGTCCCGGTGAAGAATGGTCATCAAAAAGAATAAAGAATGCTCTTCCTCGTAAATGGTTTGAATATGATTGGCCAAAATATGAAAATGGAAATTGGGTTTATGATGACAGACCAACTATAAGTATATGTGCATTTTCAGAAGAAATGATCAATGGTCATAAAAAATGGGAATCAACAGGTTGGCTTGATTTAAAAACAAATGATGAATATTTAATTAAAATTGCACACAATAATAAAAATTATTATTCACAATCAGAATTCAAAAAAATATATGAATATATTAGGTCGAAACACCATGATTTTAAATTAAATTTTGACATTGATAAATATGAGAAATGTAAAAT
>JAQVHJ010000335.1 GCA_028696285.1 bacterium | reverse complement strand
GGATATGGAAGGAGGATTACAACCCGGTCAGAACGGGAAATAATGGTTAAGGAAAAGGGATCTTCTGAATGTTTTCAAAAATACTAATAGCTAACAGAGGCGAGATTGCCCTCAGAATAATACGCGCCTGCAAAGAATTGGGAATAAAAACAGTTGTTGTCTTTTCTCAGGCAGATAAGGATGCATCGTTTGTTCATCTTGCTGATGAAGGAATTTGCATTGGCCCCGCCCCAAGTAATGAATCATATTTAAAGATGGAGAGGATTATTGCAGCTGCTGAGATAACAGATTCTGAAGCGATTCATCCCGGATATGGATTTCTTGCGGAAAATGCGGACTTTGCGGAGATCTGTGAATCATGCAACATCAAATTTATAGGACCGGCTCCTTCAGCAATTAAAGCAATGGGAGATAAGAACAATGCAAGAATCTCCATGACAAAAGTTGGTGTTCCTATTGTGCCCGGGAGTAAAAGCAATATTGCAAATGAAAAAGAAGCATTGAAAATAGCCCATGACATTGGATTTCCTGTTATTATCAAAGCTTCCGCAGGCGGCGGTGGGAAGGGAATGAGGGTTGCGCATACCGATGTCGCATTGACAAATGCATATCTCACAGCAAAGACTGAAGCAGAAAAGGCATTTGGGAATCCTGATGTTTATATTGAAAAATTCATTGAGGATCCCAGACATATTGAGTTCCAGATTCTTGCTGATGAGTACGGGAATGTTGTTCATTTAGGAGAAAGAGAATGTTCCATTCAGCGCAGACACCAGAAACTGATTGAAGAGACGCCTTCCCCTGCATTAACAAAAGAACTGAGAGAGAAGATGGGTAAAGCCGCAATACTTGCTGCTCAAACAGTTAATTATCAGAATGCCGGAACTATCGAATTCATTTTGGATAAAAATAAAAATTTCTATTTTATTGAAATGAATACAAGAATTCAGGTTGAGCACCCGATAACCGAGGAGGTAACGGGAATTGACATTATTAAAGAACAGATAAAAATTGCTGCGGGGGAGAAACTCCAGTTTAAACAGAAAGATGTTACTTTTTCCGGACATGCTATTGAATGCCGGATTAATGCGGAAGACCCCCAGAAAGGCTTCAGACCTTCACCGGGAAAGATAATTAATATTCATTTACCCGGGGGACCGGGAGTAAGAATTGATACATATATCTACTCAGACTTCTTTATCCCGACATTTTATGATTCATTGATAGCAAAGCTAATTGTCAAGGCGCAGAATCGACAGGAAGCAATAAACAGGATGATCAGGGCATTAGACGAATTTTATGTCGAAGGTGTTAAGACCACAATTGATTTCCTGAAAATGATCATGAAGAATGGCGATTTTCAAAAGGGAAATTATTCCACAAATTTTATCGAGAGACTTTTATAAATGTCATCAGAAATTGAATATATAAAAAGGTTTCATGGAAAACTGGATTTATACATTTTAATCGGTTTTAAAATGGGTTTGTATGCTCTGGAACTTTTAAAGTGTGATTTGTACTGGGACCTGAAGATTGAAGTGGAATTTGGCAGAAAAACCCCGCAATCATATATTATTGACGGACTTCAGCTTTCTACCGGATGTACTTACGGGAAAGGTAATATTACCGCTTTAAGTTCTGATTCCAAGAAAGCTACATTCCAATTCAAGGAACATATTTGCGAAATTAAGATCAGAAGTGAAGTCATAGATAAGATCAGTTCATTAAAAGATTCAGAAAAAATTGCATTAGAGTTCTATGATTCTGAGCCTTCTCAATTATTTGAGATGAAATTATTTTCAAATAAAAAATAAGGAAAATTAAGATGCCCGAAATTAAATTTAAACTGAACGGTAAGAAGATTAAATTTGATTGTCCGGATAATTGGACATTACTTCGTATGCTTCGGGACGGTTTACGTCTTACAGGGACAAAGGAAGGTTGCGGAAAAGGGGAATGCGGAGCTTGCTCGGTTATAATGAACGGAGAGCTGGTGAATTCATGTTTAGTTCTTGGGAACCAGGTTGATAATGCTGAAATTATCACTATCGAGGGATTATCTGAGAATGGAGAGCTGGACAGGATTCAGAAAGCATTTATAGAGCACGGCGCAGTACAGTGCGGATTCTGTACCCCGGGAATGATATTAGCTGCAAAAACACTGCTAATCTCCAATCCCAATCCGACTCTCGAAGATGTAAGGGAGGCATTATCCGGAAATTTATGCAGATGTACTGGGTATAAAAAGATATTTGAAGCAATTTTATCATTAAAGGAAAGTTAAGATGAAAAAATTTAAATATAAAAAAGCATCGTCTCTGGAAGAAGCTTCAGCTTTATTAAAATCAGAAAATAATTCCAAGGTTATAGCCGGAGGAACCGATATTTTAGTTCAGATAAAAGACAGGGTGAAGCTTCCTGAAGTACTTGTTGATTTAAGTTATATAGAATCACTGAAGACGATAAAAGAAGAAGGTGAATATATTGAGATAGGTTCCCTTGCCACTCATTCAAGGATTGCAACTGAAGCTGTTGTTTTAAATCATGCAAAGGTTCTTGCCATGGCATCATTAAGCATAGGTTCTCCGCAAATAAGAAACAGGGGAACTATTGGCGGGAACATTATGAATGCTTCACCGGCAGGTGATATGATTCCTGCGCTCTTCGTTCTGGATGCTGAACTGGTTTATTTTACAGGAACGGAATTTAAGGCAATACCAATTATAAATTTTTTTGAAGGACCCGGGAGAACAAAATTACAGAGCACTGATATTTTAACGTCTGTAAAATTTAAAAAGCATTCAGGATGGCACGGTTATTTTCACAAAATTGCTTCGCGCAATGCATTAGCTATTTCAAAGCTTTCGTTTGCAGGTATGATGAAGGTTAAAGAAAATGTTATAACTAATGCCAGGTTCGCCTACGGAGCTGTAGGACCAAAGGTAATAAAAGGGAATATCCTTGAAAAGGAAGTAATTGGAAAGAACAAAAAAGAACTTGATCTGAAGGCAATTGAAGAAGCAGTAAAAAAAGAAATTACACCTATATCTGATCTCAGGTCCACCGCTGAATACAGGAAGGAAATAACAGCTATCATTACTCGAAGAATATTTGAAAGTTCAAAGCCATAAATGATCCCATCTTATAAAACAACTATTCTCATTACCGGTAAAATGGGGATTGGAAAAACTACATTAATAAAAAAAGTCATTGATGAATTTAAAATAAATCTTATCGGATTCTTTACATACTACAAATTCAAAGGTTCATTAAAGCAGTATTTCTTTCATGATCTTATTACCAAAACAATCATAAAAATCGGAGAGAAAGAAAAAAATTCCGATTTATAAGTTGATATTTCGGTATTTGACGGTTTCTGTTCGGATGCTTTAGACAGAGTGTTGAATTCAAAAGAAAATGTGGTTGTTATGGATGAACTGGGCAGGTTTGAAGAGAATTCGGAATCTTTTAAATC
>JAQVHJ010000334.1 GCA_028696285.1 bacterium | reverse complement strand
TTCGCAAAACTAAGTCTCCAATCCAATTTACCCGTATTAGGTCCGTTGCTTGGAATATTTACAGGCGCAATTTTTACTGTCTTGTTCCAGTCTTCATCGGCAACAGTAGGCTTGACCATCGCCCTGGCATCCGCAGGAATTATTGATATCTATGTCGCAATACCTTTGATCTTCGGTGAAAATATCGGAACTACAATTACCGCGCTGATTGCAAGCGCAGGAACTAATATCACTGCAAAACGCGCTGCAATTGCCCATACCCTATTTAATGTCATCGGGGTTGCTATAATGTATTTTCTTTTCTTCTTAAAAGTGGAAGGTAATCCTGTTTTCCTGGTTATGATTGATAAAATAACACCGGGGAATATGTTTACCGGTGAGAATATTGAAAGACATATCGCTAATTCACATTCACTCTTTAATATCTTAAATACAATACTATTTATACCGCTTCTTGGAATACTCGCATTCTTCACAAAGAAAATAATTAAAGGTGAAGAAACAGGAATTGTCTTCAAACTGAAGTATATAGATGAGAGGTTTGCTGAGAATACTGCCATTGCAATACCCCAGGCAGAAAAGGAAGTGGAGAGGATGCTTGAAATTGCCCTTGATATGCTTCGGAAATCTGTAAAAGCATTCCTGGATAACGACACCAAAGAACTAAATGATATTCAGAGAAGAGAACGTCTCCTCGACCATTTGCAAAGCGATATTACTCATTTTTTAGTTAAAGTATCAGGCACTGAAAATTTAACCGAAGAAGAAATAGAGATACTCCCCGTTCTCATGCATACAATTAATGACATTGAAAGAATAGGAGACCACTGCATCAATATAATTGAATTGATCGACCTTAGAATGGATAAGAAAATCTGTTTCACAAACCGGGCTCAGGACGAAATGAATGAAATGTACGGAACCTTAACAAAAATGTATGAACAGTCAATGATTGCCCTCCATAAAATAGATAAACAACTCGCAAGAAAAAATCTCGACTATGAAGAAAAATTAAATAACCTTCTCCTCGCATTCAGAATCTCACACATGGACAGATTAAATCACGGAGAATGCTCCGCAGACGCCGGATTTATATTCCTCGACTTCATCCTAAACCTCGAGAAAATTGGTGACCACCTCACCAACATCAACCAAGCAATCCTCGGCGAACTCCAGTGGAATAAAGGGAAAAAATAGGGGACAGCCCGTGCGATTTTTGCGATTTTGATTTTAATGATTTTTAATATATTTATTTAATTTATTTTTAAAATAATTTACTTTAAGTGCTTTTTCTTTGTAAATAATGCACATTTTAACTATATATACTTTATCTAAAGTACAAATGTTTTTGAAATATTTTAAAAAATAATGTTATTTTCAGGGGACAGGCTTGCGATTATTTCTTTAAAGCAATTTCACTTTTTCAAAATAATAATTCATTATGCAATCTTAATTTATTCGATTATTTCAGAAAATTCAAAATTAAATTTAATGGAAATTAAAATATTTCTATAATGCTCAAATAAATCCGATAGAAACTATTATCTTAATTAATGGCATATTGGAATTCTAGAAGAAAAATCGCAAAAATCGCACGGGCTGTCCCCTAATTTTTTCTTGACATTTTTATTTTTATAGTGTTATAATAACTAATTATAAAAAGGGAGGTTAATTTGAAAAATTTTATTTTTAAGCGTCCGAAAACGATAAGAGATGCTGTTAAGGAGTATAAAAAGACTCAGGGCAGTTTTTATTTTGCCGGCGGCACGGATTTGATCTGTCTGATGCGGGATGAGATTGTGAAGCCTGAGAAGATAGTTGACCTCAAGAATATGGATGAGCTTGATAATAGGATTCTTGAGACGGAGAATGGTTTGAGGATAGGTGCTCTTGCAACGATGTCAGATATAAATAATTCCCCCTTAATCAAGAAGTACTTACCGTTTCTTGCGGATGCAGCGTTATACCATTCATCACCCGGGATCCGGGAGAGAGCGACGATTGGAGGGAACCTTTGCAATGCATCCCCGGCCTGTGACATGGGTACGCCTTTAATGGTTTTGAATGCTGTAATAATTACATCGAAGGGGAGTAAGGAGCGTCAGATCCCTATTCAGAAATTTTTTAAGGGAGTCAAGAAGAGCGCTTTAAAGCCGGGAGAGATTTTAAAGGAGATACTTATTCCGGAATATAAAGAAGTAAAAGGTATTTTTTATAAGAAGTCAAGGATTAAGATGGTAGATTTAGCAATGGTTAACATGACCATATTAAAGAAGGGCGCTGAATTTCGTGTATCAATCGGAGCTTGTGCACCTGTACCGTTGCGTATCAAGTCTGCAGAGAGGATTTTAAATCGGGGCGGGGATATGAACGACCGTTTATTTAAGAAGATCGGGAAGGTCTGCGCAAGAAATATTAAGCCCATTGACGACTTACGTGGAACAGCCGAATACAGAAGAGAGATTGTCACCGTAATGGTTGCGCGGTTATTAAAACAGTTAACTTCAGGAGAATAATATGGAGCATAAAATAAATTTAAAAGTAAATGGCACTGATTATTCAGTTCAGGTACAATCCAAAGATACATTACTCCATGTTCTTCGGAATAAACTCGGATTTACCGGGGTTAAGGAAGGGTGTGCAGCAGGAGAGTGCGGAGCATGTACGGTAATAATAAACGGCAAAGCCACAAATTCATGCATGATACTGGCTGTTGAGATGGATGGAGCGGAGATTATGACGATTGAAGGTTTATCAAACGGAGAAGATATTCATCCCATACAGAAGAAATTTATCGAACATGGCGCGATTCAATGCGGATTCTGTACACCGGGAATGATTCTTACCACTTATGCCCTGCTTAAATCCAACCCGTCTCCGACAGAGGAAGAGATCAAGATTGCAATAAGCGGGAATCTCTGCAGGTGTACCGGTTATGTTCAGATAATAGAAGCAATTCAAGCCGCGGCTGCGGAAATGAAAGATAAATAAGGAGAGATATTTAATATGGCTAAATATAAAGTAATCGGAAAGAATGTGCCGAGGTACGACGGGTTTTATAAAGCTACCGGAGCCGCAACCTACGTCGGTGACTTAGAGTTCCCTGGAATGTTATATGCAAAGGTGCTTCGCAGTCCTTATCCCCACGCAAAGATAATTAAGTTAGACGTAAGTGAAGCGGAAAAGTATCCCGGGGTAATGGCAGTTACACATGCGGGAAAATGCCCGTATAAGATGGGGTTATACCTTGTTGACCGGCCTGTATTTGCAACAGGAAAGGTGCGGTTCAAAGGAGAACCTGTTGCTGCAGTTGCAGCAATTTCAGAAGATATCGCAGAAGAAGCGTTGAAGCTTATTAAGGTAGAATATGAAGAATTGGAGTACAATGATACGATCGAAGAAGCCTTGGAATGTAAGAAACCCCTGGTTCACCCTGACCTGATCAAGTATGAATATCTACCGATATATTATCCCAAGA
>JAQVHJ010000333.1 GCA_028696285.1 bacterium | reverse complement strand
AGTACGGTTAAATATCTGCATTATCTTTATTATTGGAGTATCTTTAATACATAATTTCAGAATAGTTTCTAATTCTTCCCTGCTTATATTTAACTTAGTGCAGACTTGGTGCCAACTTAGTGCCGACTTAGTGCCTGATTTCTTTGCTTTTTTCTTATCTGAATCCAGAAAATACCGATGTATATGAATGGTTACCTTAAAATAAGTTCTGTCTTTATCAGTATCTAAATCGAGAGGAGGAGACCCGTTCTCTTTTAATGCATTTATAATGGTCTTAATTCCCGTCATTCTTCCTTCGGTAAGGTGAAGTTCTTTTAAAAATTCGCCAATCCTTCTATTGCGGTACTTCCTCACATCAAGTTCAAGTTTCTTTAGTTTTGCTCTATTCAATGGCGGGAGGGGACCGGGAAAACTTATAATCACTATTTTACTTGGATAGATTCGAACTTCAATTGGATTATTATTATCGTAGCCTCTATGATAGACTGCATTTGCTATTGCCTCTTCAACTGCAGCGTATGGATAGTTATATATCCTTAATGACTTCTCATTTTTCGGATCTTTTATTACTTTCTCAGTTATAACTACACCCTTGAAATAATCCAGGGCATTTTGTAACTGTCTATGAATCGCCCCTTCAAATATATTTTCATTATATTCAGTTCCCGAATCATCTTTAAATGTGACTACTTCTATCCTAGCATAAGGGAAAATGATATTAGGTTTTTTCCCAAATAAGAGTATCCCTACATTTTTAGGGGAAAATAATTCGTTGGACCCTTCTGCAATATTCATTATTCTTGATAATTCCTTGATATTTAAATTCTCTATTTCATCTCTAAGATTACTTTTTATTTCATTAAGAAATTCTCTGATTTTTAAAATGTCCAGATCTGTAATTTTAGATTTATGATTAACCTGATCATCAAAAGGAATTTGGTTAGACATCCCTATTAATTCTCTTTCTTCATTTATATTTGCCTTAACTGTAGATGAATATCTTCTTATGAAATAACTATATTTAGGTGATTTTCCTAAAGATCCCGGGGCTTTATATGGCCGGGTATTTCCACCGGGACACCAAATAATTAAAATCTTTTTCTTTTTGAAGGTTAGAGGTTCAACAATGGGAAAATAATTAGGAATAATTCTCCTGCAAATTTCATTAAGCTGTTTTTGAATAGAATCAATCTTATTCACAGGAATACCGACAGGAGGAAATATTGGTGCACCATTCTTTTCCGAGATTCCTAATATTATATAACCGCTTCCCCAATTATTGAAATCATTTGCAAATGCGCATATGGTTTTCAAAATTCTTTCCGGATTCCATCCCTCTCTGAATTCAATCCGCTCCCACTCAACAGATTTTCCATTTATTAATTCATTTATATTTATAGGTAATGACATTATTCCAAAATTTCCTTTATTCCTTCTTTTGTTTCTTCTTCCAATGCTAAAATGTCCTTTTTTATTTCTTCTAAACTGCGTAACGGTTTATACTTGTAAAAATACCTTGTAAAGTTAATTTCATAACCGACCTTAGTTTTATTATGATCAATCCAAGCATCGGGAACATGTGGAATAACTTCTTTTTGAAAATATTTTTCAATATCTTCTTTCAAGGGGATATTTTCATAATCCCGTAAATCTGAATCTGGTATTGGATTACCTTTCTTATCAGTCTGGACTTGACCTTTCTTATTGTACTTAGGTCTTTCAACTGTTATTCGTGTATAACCGAAGTCTTCATTATCAAATATCTTGCAATACTCACCATCTTCAAATGCTTCGTAGATTTCTGTTATAAATTTTATTTGATCGTGTTTATTATTCCTCCCATCTCCTATTTCCTTTCTCTTATTTCCTAAACTCTTAGTCATTTTAACATAAAACGGATTTTCTTTATCACCGGTTTCCCAATCACTGCCTGTCGCATTAATTAATTGTATCTTACCTTTTCGTTTCGGTTCCTTCCTATTTGTAATTATCCAAATATAAGTTGATATTCCGGTATTATAAAATAATTGATCAGGCAAGGCAATAATCGCTTCAAGCATATCATTCTCTATTATCCATTTTCTGATCTCACTTGGACCACTGCCGGCACCGCCACTGAATAAAGGAGATCCATTAAAAACAATAGCAATTCTGCTTCCATCTTTTCCCGAATGTCTCATTTTACTGATCATATGCTGTAAAAACAGAAGAGAACCATCGCTTATCGGAGGGAGACCAGCGCCAAACCTGCCGGCATATCCCCTCTTTTCATATTCATCCATTATAAATTTCTGAACCTTCTTCCAATCAACACCAAACGGGGGATTACTAAGCATATAATCAAACTTCTCACCTTCCAAACCATCCTGGCTGAAGCTATTACCAAACTTGATATTCGAAGGACTCTGTCCTTTAATCAGCATATCAGACATACAAATTGCATAGGATTCCGGATTAATCTCCTGGCCAAACAACTCTAGTCGTGCGCTGGGATTTAATTCATGAAGATATTCATCTGCGACCGATAACATACCGCCTGTACCGCAAGCAGGGTCATACAATGTCTTGACTATGCCTTCTTTTATTAAGATATCCCGATCGTTAACAAAAAGTATATTAACCATTAAACGTATTACTTCGCGCGGAGTAAAATGCTCTCCGGCAGTCTCATTTGAAATTTCAGCAAATTTTCTTATAAGCTCTTCAAAGACATAACCCATCTCCATTGGATCTGATACTTCAAAATTATCCTTTGCATCTGCAAACTTTTTAATAATAAGATATAACAAATCATATTCTTCAAGCTTCTTTATCTGGTCTTTAAAACTGAAATAATCAATTATCTCCCGAGCACTGATAGAAAATCCATTAATATAATTACGAAGATTAGCTCCGATATTATTATGGTCCTTAGCAAGTTCAATAAAATCGAACTTACTTCGATTGTGAAATTTAACCTTAGAAACCCTGTTTAAAATAGGTTCAAGAACCTCAGGTTTCTGATCCTTGTGCTTATTATAAGCTTCCAGAACTTTCTTCTTAGTTGGCGCCAAAACAATATCCATCCTTCTCAAAACCGCAAAAGGAAGAATAACCTTCCCATAATCAGCCTGTTTATAATGACCCCGCAACAAATCAGCAATAGCCCAGATAAAATTTGCTTTTTCACTGAAATTATTCATATTTTTTCACTACTATTTTAAATAATAACAATAAACATTAAAAATATAACATCTTCATTTAAATTATACATTCTTTTTTTTATAAAGTCAAGGACAATCTTGTGCAGCAAGATTGTCAGTGGAGAGTGGATAAATCAGTAGGGGTAATCTGTATGTGTAAGCTCGCTTTCAGCGAGATTTAATACGAAGACAGGAAGAGTGAATCGTGAACAGTGATCCGTGAATCGAAATATAAAAGAATTCTTTACCATGAAGGTATAATTCATGCTGCGAGCTTAAGATTAAACAGCGAGTAGTCCCGATGGAGATTCCACGAAA
>JAQVHJ010000332.1 GCA_028696285.1 bacterium | reverse complement strand
TCTGAATCGGGAAACACGTTCTATGTTGAACGGTTCTGGATAACAGGAGAGACAGGCACGCCTGATTTATTAGTCGAAGAAATAGTTAGAAAAGAGCTTGAAAAGAGAAAGGATAAAGAAGCATATTTAGATAAAGAGAAAGTGCCGATTGAAAAAATAATATTTTATGTATATACAGAATTGTCTTCTGTCACCGGAGAAGAAAAGGTCGCACCGGATGATATTCCTGATTACAAATACATTTGGATTCGCGGCGGGGAATTGCATCGCGTGGAGGATGGAGAAGAGTAATCGTGCCACGCGATTCGAAACAAAAGGTAATTGTTTAACAAAAGTTTTACATACTATTTATTTATCCGGTTAATTTTAATTTTGAAGATGTCCCTGTAAAAATCCGTTGTATTTTTCAGGGATATTTGCAGGAGATATTTACCGGGGGCGAGTTCTATTTCGAACGGGATTGATTTATTGTCAAGAACACAATTTCCGGAACTGTTGAATATGCTCGTTTTAACATCCACCTTTTCTTTACCAACCTGAAATTCCTTCAGGAATTCAAGGACGGAGTTTTCTTTAATTTGAAATTTAAATATATCCTTATCCCCGATGGGGAAGAGATTAATTTCAACTTCAGAATTTATTTCGATTTCCTTCGCTTCTGAATTTGTATTGTTAGGCTCAAATTCATCTAACATAACTTCAGTGGAATTTAATTTTATATTAAATAATGTATCCTCTTCAATATTATTAAGGCTTGAAAAGATAGAGATGAAGTAATTACCCTTTCCAAGTCCGGTTTTGAAAGGTATCTCCTGATTTGAGATTAACATCTCAAAGGAGGAATTGAATACCGTAGCAATGAGATCAATATTTCCCGGTTTGTTATTTCCGGCCTCAACGAATATTATCCCCGGAGTTTTTACTGTAAATTTGAAAAAGTCAATATCATCTTGAGGGTAGATTGACATTTTTTCATCTTTTCCCAAACTGATTTTTTTTGCATTGCTGAAACTGTTGTTCGGTTCGTTCTTATCCTTATTCTTGCTGCAGCTGAGACTGCAAATGATTAATAGTCCAAGGGAAAAAAATACGAGCAGTTTTTTCATTACTATTTTTTCTATTCTTTGAAAACATTATATATTAATTCTTTTTTATTGTCAAGAATTTTCATGGATATTAATTGCTTTTCACGGAAAAATATTTTATAATAGATATATTTAACAATGTAAGGAGAATGCAATGGACTATTCAATTCATTTTATATGTACTCATGCTGAAGCGCGTGAGATAGTAAAAAAACAAAAGAAATTCTGGATATCAGATTGCGGCTGCCGTCTTCAAAATAAAGAAGGTTGTTCCCGTTCAAGGATTGATGTATGTCTCGGATTTTCTGACAATGCGACATCATCTTCCTCCAATCTTAAAAAAGCGACAAGAAAACAGGTGGAAGAATTATTCAAGGAAGCAGATAAGAAATTCCTTATTACACGTCCATTCAGGAATGATAAAAATCCGGATGTTATTGAAGGTATTTGTTTTTGCTGTGATGACTGCTGCGGGTATTTTAGAGATCAGGATGAATATTGTGATCCGGGAAAATTTACTCAGGAAACGGATAAATCGAAATGCACAAATTGCGGCGAGTGTATCTCAGTATGTTATTTTGCCGCCCGTTCTTATAATAATCAAGAACTAATAATTTATCCGGACAACTGTCTCGGTTGCGGTCTTTGCATTTCCGTATGTCCTGAAGCCTGCATTAAAATGGTTAGCCGGTAATCGGTCAAAAGCAAATAGCGGAAGGATTATATTTCTTTATCGTGTACAGCGATTTACCCGGTTAGAATAATTTAACCAATTAAAATCCATTTTCCAATGTAATAATTCAACAAAACCTTTATTCCATATTGCCAAATCGAACTTGACAAATTCTGATTATATATGTTATACTAATATTTAATGTTTCCAGGAGTTAATATGAAGATTTTTATTTCGGTAGATGCGGAAGGGCTATGCGGTATTTCTTCCTGGCATGAAGCGGATAATGCGGATAAAGATTATTTAAGATTTCGGAGATTAGCCACGAAGGAAGTGAACACTGTTTGTTCCGCCATTCGGTTCAAGTTTCCTAAGTCAAAGATTGTTGTATGTGATTCACATTCCCAGGGAGAGAATCTTTTAATAGAAGAACTCGTTCCTGATATTGAGCTGGTCAAGGGTTTTCCCCGTCCGTACTATATGATGGAAAGCATCGATTCGACCTTTGACGGGGTGATGTTTTTGGGTTATCATTCAAAGATCGGTTCGGAGAAGGGGGGGATGGACCACAGCTACTCTTCATCTTCAATTTACCGGATCAAGGTAAACGGCAAAGAGATGGGAGAGGTTGAATTGAACGGGGTTTTGGCGGGTTATTACGGAGTTCCGGTTATTTTAGTATCCGGTGATAATATCCTTGGGAATGATGTAAAAAAACATTATAAAGAAATAATTTATGTTACCACAAAAGAAGGCATTTCAAGATTTTCCTCTAAAAGTTATCCACTGAATAAAGTCTACGATGCTCTTGAGAAAGGTACCTTTGAAGCGCTTTCCCGGATAAGAAAGATCCCTAAGATCTTTATGAAGCCTCCGTATAAAATAGAGATAGATTTTTTTACTACGATTCAAGCTGATGTTGTCGGTCTTATTCCCTGCATGAAAAGGAAATCGGGCAGAACACTTTCCTTTACAGTGGATGATTACTGTAATTTTTACCGGATGTTTATGGCAATTATCTTACTTGCATCAACAGCAAAAACGATGGGTTAGGAGAATGCGATGGAATTATTTAAGTTAACGGGGTACCTTGATAAATATTTGAGAATATCCGAGATTTCGGATTCTTCTCAGAACGGACTTCAGGTTGAGAAGCAAGGTTCAGTAAAAAGTATCGGTTTAGCAGTTGATGCATCTGAATCTACATTCAAACTTGCGTTGCAGAAGAATGTTGACATGATAATTGTCCATCACGGTTTATTCTGGGGTCACCCGTTCCTGATAACAGAACTTAATTATAAGAGGATTTCACTTCTGGTAAAGAATAACATTGGTTTGTATGCATCTCACCTTCCCCTGGACATGCATCCGAAAGTAGGGAACAATGCACAGATAGCGAAGAAACTGAATTTAAAGAAGGTAAAGGAATTTGGTGAATATCACGGAAATTACATAGGAATGATAGGTGATTTAGGAAGGAGTTTGAGCTTCAATGACTTTTTAAAACAGCTAAAAGTTCTTTTTAAATCGGATTTCATTCCGTATCATTTTGGTAAAAAAACAATAAAGAAAGTCGGGATAGTCAGTGGCGGTGGAGCTTCCATGCTCAAGGATGCGGTTGATTATAAAGCAGATGTCTTCATTACAGGAGAGATATCGCACGGTAATTACCATTCAATTCTGGAGTATAAAATCAATCTGATTACCGGGGGACATTACTTTACCGAGACGTTCGGAGTGAAA
>JAQVHJ010000331.1 GCA_028696285.1 bacterium | reverse complement strand
AAAAAGCTAAGCAGGACAAAGTAAAAATTACTGAAACTCCCACGGGGAATGAAATTCAGGAACTTGTTTCGGAATCTGAAGTTTCAACCGTGAAAAAGAAAACTTCAAAATCGCCCAAGAAACAGAAGGTTTCAAAGAACCTTCCTGAACCGGAAGAAGTACCGGTCTCAGAACCTGAACAGTTAAAGAAAGAGCCTATTGAAGAAAAGCGAGCTGAAGATGAACCTATCCTCCCGGATTTGAAAGCGGAAAAAATTCCTGAAAAAATTAAGAGAGATTCAGTTCCTGTTTCTGAGGAGAAGGAAGCAATCAAGGAACAACCGGTTAAGCCAAAGGAAAAGAAGGTGACAGAAAAGGTTCCCATAACTACTTTTTTCAAGATACAGCGTGCTCCGCAAGTACCTGTTTCCAAATCCGCTGAAGTTTCTGAATCTGAAGAAGAGGCATTGCAGGAAGTTCCTAAAAATGAACCAATTTCAGTGACAGGCACCTTAGCAGAACAGCTTTCAGAGTATGAAGATATAGAAAGCGATCAGATAATCACGTTTTTCCTTGGTTCCGAGCAATACGGCCTGGATATACTGGATGCTCGTGAAGTGAAGCAGATTTTACCATTGACACCGATACCCCGATCCACGGGCTGGATCTTAGGCGTGGTAAATTTACGCGGTTCGGTATTTCCTGTCGTTGACCTAAAGAAACGTATCAATATAAGTTCTGATGTTAAATATCCGCAAAATCTCCGGCGTATAATCATAGTGGAGATTGAAGATACGAAGATAGGTTTACTCGTTGATAAGATAAACATGATCTTTAATAAGCAGACTCTTGAACACAGTCTTCCTCCCGCATTGATTTCGGGGGGAGAAGATTTTATATCCTTTATAGCAAAGAAAGATGATAATATAATTTCTATTATTTCGCTAACGAAACTATTTACTTCGGAGGAACGTGAATTGTTAGCGAAGATAAAAGAGGATAAACACTGAATTTATTAACCTTTTTAAGGAGGAACAAATGGGAGCCAGAATCCTAATTGCAGATGATGCGATCTTCATGAGAATGATGATCAAAGACATCCTCACCAAGAACGGCTATGAGATTGTCGGAGAAGCTGGCACAGGTACCGAGGCGGTATTAAAGTTTCAGCAACTGAAGCCGGATCTGGTAACAATGGACATAGTCATGCCTGAGATGGGAGGAATTGAGGCGGTTAAATCAATCATCAAGATTGATCCGAGCGCAAATATACTGATGTGCTCAGCGATGGGGCAGAAGGCATTAGTAATTGAAGCCATTCAAGCGGGTGCGAAGGATTTTGTAGTGAAGCCTTTCCAACCTTCGCGTGTTTTAGAGGCAGTAGCAAGAATTCTACAGGAGAAGAAGGATAAGGACAATGGATAGGAATTTTGAAAATCTATCTCAAATCGAACTTGATGCATTAAGAGAACTCGGTTCAATAGGCGCGGGTAATGCTGCGACGGCGTTGTCAACAATGCTGAGTAAGCGTATTGACATCACTGTTCCTGAGATTGGTATTTTCAAGGTTGAAGAAGTCCCGGATAAGATAGGCGGTCCGGAAGTGGTTCGCGTAGGTATTTATTTTACCATTACAGGAGATACCTTCGGTTCAATGCTTCTAATGCTGGAGAAGGATGAAGGACTGAGGTTAGTTAAAATGATGCTTGGCCCCGGATTCAAGATCAACAGCGAACTTGATTTGATTTCAAAATCTGCCTTGGAAGAGATTGCGAATATACTTGTAGGGTCATATTTATCGGCCTTCTCCCAATTCGCAAAGATGCGTCTCATGCAGTCCACCCCGGCTTTTGCCTATGACATGTGCGGTTCTATCATAGATATGATCTGCATAGAATTGGCGCAGAAAACGACGCATATTTTAATGGTTAAGACAGATTTTGTAGAGACGGACGATAAAATATCCGCCAATCTGTTTTTCCTTCCTGAACCGAATGCATTAATAAAGTTAATTGAATCGTTAGGTGTGAATAAGTATGAAAGCGGAACTGATTAAAGTAAAGATGGCCGATGTCCAAATCGGTAACTCACCTGCGGTTCTAATTACCTATGGTTTAGGCTCTTGTGTCGGGTTAACGATTTGGGACAGCAAACTGAAGTGGGGGGGTATGGCTCATATTATGCTTCCTACTTCGAAGGGATTCTCGAAGAACGAGAATTTCGCCAAGTTTGCAGATTCTTCGATTGAATATTTAGTAAATGAACTGATTAAGATGGGTTCAAATAAACGGAATCTTGAAGCGAAGGTTTTCGGCGGAGCATCAATGTTCTCATTTGAATCCAAGTCGGATATTTTGAATATAGGCGATCGCAATATTGACGCCACATTCAATTCACTTGATGAATTTGGAATATCAGTAGTGAACCGTGATGTTGGCGGAAATTTTGGCCGGACCATTTCACTGTATCTTGAGACAGGTGTTGTAGAAGTTCATTCAATTAAAAATGGCAATAAAATATTTTGAGGTAATTAATGATCAGGGTTTTAGTTGTTGACGATTCTGCATTAATGAGAAGGATAATTTCTGATATAATCAACGGGAATCCCGAATTAATGGTAGTAGATACGGCAAAGAACGGAAAAGAAGCTATTGAAATGATAAAGAAATATTCTCCTGATGTAGTTACGATGGATATTGAAATGCCGATCATGGATGGTCTTACGGCGTTAAAGAAGATCATGACCGAAGACCCGACGCGGGTAATTATACTGAGTGCATTTGCGAAAAAGGATGCAGCTGCAACAATAACCGCGTTAGAAAACGGTGCGATTGATTTTGTTCAGAAACCTTCCGGAACAATTTCCTTAGACCTTTCTGAAATTCAAGAGACCTTGATTACAAAGATTATTGCTGCATCAAAGGTAAAATTAGAGAAGGTGCAGGAAGATGCAGTCAGAAGCAAACGTAAGTTTCAGTTAAAGATCCCGTTGACGGGTGATTTAAAGGGTGTTGTGATAGGTTCTTCAACCGGTGGTCCGCGAGCTCTGGAAAGAATAATTCCTTTCATACCGAAAGGATTAAATGCGGCATATTTTGTTGTTCAGCATATGCCTGCAGGTTTCACCACTTCATTTGCTCAGAGATTAAATGAAATATCACAGGTTAGTGTTAAAGAAGCCGTAAACGGAGAATCGATAGAAAAAGATGTTGTTTATTTAGCCCCGGGAAATTTTCATATGAAGGCTAATTTAATGGGGACCGGTTCATTGACAATCGGTTTAAATCAGGACCCGCCTGTTTGGGGAGTCAGGCCTTCTGTAGATGTTACGATGGATTCACTATCCCGGATATTTACGAATAATCTATTGGGTATAGTTCTGACGGGAATGGGTCATGACGGCACCCAAGGTTGTAAGATGATCAAGGAATACAGCGGCCAGGTAATAGTCCAGGATAAGGAGACATCCCTGATTTTCGGGATGCCGAAATCGGTAGTTGATGCCGGGTGCGCTGATCAGGTTATTCCGTT
>JAQVHJ010000330.1 GCA_028696285.1 bacterium | reverse complement strand
TTCAGATAAATCCTCTTGAGGTATTCTTTCATATCTTATCTTTTCCCGTAACTCCTTTGGAATATCCGAGAAAAGTTCGTCAATACTCGAAACCCCTATTACCTCAAGCATAGCTTGTTTATCTTTCTCAGTAATAGGAATATAATCCACGGGAATCTCCTGTTTTATTTAAATTTTATTTGGCTATCTCAAGATAGGCATCTATCTTAAGAAGTTTTTCAAATTCAGACTTATCATCAAACTTGACCTTGACAAACCATCCCTTTGAATACGGATCTTCATTTACTATCTGAGGTGATGCTTCAAGCTCCGTATTTATCTCAACCACCTCTCCTGAAACAGGCATGAAAATATCTTCTACTGCCTTGACCGATTCAACTACCGCAAACTTCTCTCCCTGCGTAAATACTTTCCCGACTTCCGGTAATTCAACAAAAACAATATCTCCCAATTGATGCTGGGCAAAATCACTGATACCGATTATGCAGGTATCTCCTTCAACTTTTACAAATTCATGTGTTTTTGTATAAAGTAAATCTTTCGGAAAATTCATGTTAATTTCCTCCTGTTTATTTTTTCCTTTTATAAAATGGCGTCGAAACTACAACGGCCTTGACTGCTTTGTCCCTGATCTCAATATAGATCTCAGTCCCTTTATCCTTGTATTCGGAACTGACATATCCTAAACCGAGATTCTTCTTTAAGTACGGAGCAAATGTCCCGCTTGTAACATATCCTATCTGCTTCTGATCCTTCACGATCTTATAGTCATGCCGGGGAATTCCCCGCTCTACCATTTCAAAACCTACCAAACGCCGGGTTAATCCGGATTCCTGAATCTTCAATAGTTCAGATTTTCCGCAAAAATCACCTTTATCAAACTTAACCGTCCATTTTAATCCGGCTTCGAGTGGATTAGTATCCTGCGTAATATCATTACCGTACAGCATTAATTTCGATTCAAACCGAAGCGTATCCCGAGCCCCTAAACCTATCGGCTGTATACCGAACTCATGACCCGCTTCGAGTATCATTTTCAAGATTACCTTGGCATATTCATTCTTGAAATAAACCTCAAACCCGTCCTCGCCGGTATAACCGGTCCTGGAGATTAATACGGGCATACCTGATAAGTCACATTCCTTGAAATGGAAAAATCCAATCCCGCTTAATTCTATCTTAAAAATCTTCTGGAGTGTCTTTTCTGATAATGGCCCCTGAACCGCAAATTCCGAGATGGTATCAGAAATGTTGACTAATTCCGCATCATATTTACCTCGGGATTGCAAGTCCTGCATCCACTTAAAATCCTTCGCTACATTACTCGCATTAACAACCAAAAGATAGTCATCCGCGCTCTTGCGGTAAACTAACAGGTCATCTACTATTCCCGCCGAATCATATAACATCGGTGAATATAGAACCTGACCGTCTACTAAACCGGAGACATCATTGGTTACTAAATAGTTAACGAATGCAAGGGCATCTTTACCCTTGACTGTAACTTCTCCCATGTGCGAAACATCAAAAATCCCAACCTTCTCCCGAACACACATGTGCTCCTCTATTACACCCGCAAATTGAACCGGCATCTCCCAACCTGCAAAAGGAACAATCTTCCCGCCAAGTTTAACATGTTCATCAAAAACCGCCGTTCTTTTTAAAGGCAAATTTTCAGAGTCCACGTCTTTTCTCCTTTTAATATTAAAATTTTATATATTTTATCATATATAAATATAAAAAGCAAACAATTTTTTGAATAAAAATTTAAATTTAATCTAATTCTTCTCTCTAATTCACTTCAGGAACTGTTTTTTTTAATTTTTTTTACCCGGAACAAAATATTTACAGGGAGTGGCTAATTTAAATTTCATTGAAGAATGTAATGTCTAAGTTCCATAAAATAACACGTCATGTTTAATAGGAGGTAACCTCTGAAATGCTTAATTTTGAGATGTTATCTCAGCTTTTCTATAATCTCTTCAGCAAAGTACAGGTCATCAGAACTGATAATAAGATAAATTTCCACACGGCGATTACGTGATTTACCGGTATTTGAAGTATTATCTGCAATCGGTTCCAGTTCACCATACCCTTCTGTTTCGATTAACTCTAACGGAACTCCGTATTTATTCAGCCCCTCAAGTACCGACATAGCGCGGTGTTCAGAGAGTTCCTGATTGTATTCAACGGTATAATCACTGTCGGTATGACCTTCAATCCTGACTGAATATCGCGGCGAATCCTGCTTCTTTAAATATAAAGCCAGCCTCATTATCTTTGTCAGGTACTCAGACTTAACACTGTATTTATCAACATCAAAATACACCGTTAAAACTAAATGTTTCTCTTCTTGTAATGGAAGATCTTGAGGAAGCTTATTCAATAATTCCAATAATAACCCCGCAAGTTCATAGTAATCATACGCCCCTAAGAAGAAATCTATTGAACTGAGATAATAATCACGGGCCATTCTAAAGTCGGTTATCGTTGCTGTCGGAGAATTAGACATGATCTCTTCGCCCAGCTGATAAAGTATTTCACCCTGATCAAATACCTGGTTGCCGTTAAATAAAATTTCATTGATCTTTTCTTTTATATCTTCGTTCGTCAGGTCAGGATTATCAAGATAATCCTGAAGCTCATTCTTAAATTCCGGTAAATTCGCTAAAATTACCCTGTTCTTATCCTGAATATATTCTTTCTTCATATCAAGAAGCATCTTTGCAATCGACATCTGTTCAGTATATACTCCTAAAATTTTATCGGCTTCAATAAAAAATAATTCCGCTGATTCAAAGTTCTTCGCAGCCTGATTATACAGCGTGGTGGCGCGTCTCAAGAATTCTATGTCATCTGTCTTATTGTATTCATTTAAAAAACCTTCCGCTTCTATGAATTGAGACTCTGCAAGAATATAAAGTTGATTAGCCTTCTCATAAAGCTTCTTCGCCTGAACAGATTCTTCCGTTGTAGGAATACTGAATGCTGAAGATATCAATATGAACAAAAAAAAGATTGATACAATTATTTTTTTCATATTTTAATTATAACATAATTAATATCGTTTTGTCAATAATAAGAAAGTAGAGATTCTTCTGCTTTTTTTAATTTATTTCAGGGCAATACGTACTTTTGTTACCAAAATCCTCACCATGACATGATATCATCTGCATACCAAATAACGTGATTAGCGAAGCAATCTCTCTTGCGGTCAACGGTGAACGGTCAGCGGTGAACGGTAAATGTCATTGCGAGGCGGCTGCAAGCCAACGAAACAATCTCTCTTGCGGTCAACGGTCAACGGTCAGCGGTGAACGGTAAATGTCATTGCAAAATATAATAGTTGAATTTATTCTAAATATGTCCGTAAGCCGTGGTTTTAACCACGGTATATAATAGTTGAATTTATTCTAAATATGCTTGTAGGCCGTGGTTTTAACCACGGTATACTGAACCACAAACAATCAGGAATTTATTCCTGATATGGATTCCATACTCCGATTAATCCGACTAAA
>JAQVHJ010000329.1 GCA_028696285.1 bacterium | reverse complement strand
ATGGAATAAAGGAGGCAGAGTTATCTGTGATATCTGCGGATATTGTAAAATTTCTCAGGAGGAAGAAAAATGATCCAGATTAATTTTCAGAATCTAATGTCGGAAGTAATCGGAAAAACACATGGAATTACCACAGATGATTTCAGGAAGACCGATGAATTGAAGAAGAGAGTTTTAAAATCCTTTAATGATAAAAAGCACATGGGCAAGTTTCCCTTCATGGATATTCCGTTCAAGGGAGGAGAACTGCCTGAATTGGAGAAGTACGCGAATAAATACCGAAAGCAATTTAAAAACCTTGTAATAATCGGTATAGGCGGTTCAGCACTGGGGAATATCTGCCTTTTAGAAGGATTGAAACATACACATTATAATCTTCTCAGTGATGATTTGCGTGGAGGACCAAGAGTATTTATTCCTGATAATGTTGATCCTGACCTGATAAATGATCTTTTTGATGTAATAGATCCGAAGGAGACCTTATTCAATATTATAACAAAATCCGGTTCAACCGCAGAGTCGATGGCCAATTTCATAATTGTTAAACGCAGGCTGAAAGAAGCGGTCGGAGATAAGTATGCAGAACATTTAGTATTTACAACAGACCCGGAAAAAGGTGATCTGCGTGCAATTTCTAAAAATGAGAACATAACTGCATTCTCGATCCCGCCCGAGATAGGCGGAAGATTTTCAGTCCTTTCTCCTGTCGGTTTTTTAATGAGTGAATTCATTGGAATTAAATCGAAACATATCCTTGACGGGGCAAAGGAGATGGTAAACCTGATTATGGGAGAAGAGGAGGATATCGCATTTAAAACAGCTTATTACCTGTATATACTGAACGAGGCAAAAAAGAAACATATCTTTGTGATGCTTCCCTACGCGAATAAATTATACAGGTTTGCAGATTGGTTCAGGCAGCTTTGGGCTGAATCACTCGGAAAGAAACATGATTATGACGGGAATCTGATCAATGCAGGACAGACACCTGTTAAATCCCTGGGTGCAACTGATCAACATTCACAGATACAACTGTATAATGAAGGCCCTAACGATAAGGTGATTAACTTTATTAGGGTTGAAAATTTCAACAGGGAGATGAAGATACCTGTTGAATACCAGGATTACAAGTCAACCGAATACCTTTGCAACCACACTTTGGGAGAATTACTAAATTATGAACAGTATGCAACAGAGATTTCTCTGACGAAAAACGAGAGACCCAATTTCAAGATTACTTGTGAAAAGGTCAATGAGGAAACGATAGGCGAATTAATGATGTTCTGGGAAGTCGTTACTGTTTACATGGCTGAATTCTATCAAATAAATGCCTTTGACCAACCGGGAGTTGAAGAAGGAAAGAAAGCCACTTACCACCTTCTCGGCAGAAAAGGCTACGAGGATTATCAGATTTAATATGGTCCAAGAGAAGGATATTTATAACTATTCATTTAAAGTAAAGCTTTTAATTATCTTGAGTATAGTTTTCTTATCTTTAGGAGAGTGGTTTTTCTACAAAGCACTTCCGGAGTTCTTCAGAGATGAGATTAACCTTGTGACAGAATCAAGATTAGCTGTTTATTCCTTTTTCCTTTCGGTCGGAGTTTTTTTCATATTGAATTTCTGTATCAAGGGATATTTAGTTATCAAATCGAAATTGGATGATTTTTTCTTATTTCCTGTAATTTTAATTTATCTATCAGGGTTATTTCTAATAGAGTATGCGATTATAAATTTGAATGGGAAATTACTTCAAGGTTCCGGGTTATTAGTAGGAATTCCGTCACTTTTCATGAGTGCAGTAATTTTTAAAGAGTTATTAATAAAAAATAAATTAAAAAAAGGAGAGAAGCCAAATGAAGAGATACAGAAGTAAAGGAATTATTCTATTAAGTATTTTATTGATTTTGTGTATTTCAATTTTATTTATTGGTTGTCCGAAAAAGAGCAAGCCGATAAAATTAACGATACTTCACATGAACGATACCCATGCTCATTATCTACCAGATAAGGTGGATTCAGAAACCGAAGAGACGGTTGGGGGATTTTCCCGTGCCATGACCGTAATCAGGAATGTCTGGAAAAGCAACTTAGTAAGCGGCCGCCAGACACTCCTGCTACATGCGGGGGATCTGTCATCTGGAACCATGTATTCAACAGTATATAGGGGAACTATGGGGATTAAGCTGTTAAATAAAATGAAATTTGACGCGATGACAATCGGGAATCATGAATTTGACTATGGATTCCAGACACTTCTGAATCTGCAGCTCCAGGCAGATTTTAAGATGCTCAGCGCAAATATACTCAATGATAAAGGGAAGCATCCGTTCCAGGAGTACTGGATAAAACGATTTGAAGGGAAGGATCTTCAAATAGTGATTTTCGGTCTAACCACCCCGACGACTCCTGTTACGACACATCCTGCTAATGTAAAAGGTTTTACGTTTCTTGATCCGATTGAAACCTCGAAGAAATTACTGGATAAATTCAGTGATGAAGATTTGGTAATTGCACTTACGCACCTGGGAGTAGATGTCGATAAGAAACTTGCAGAAGCCTGTCCAAAGATAGATTTAATAATTGGTGGGCATTCTCACACCATTTTAAAACAACCCTTAAAAGTTAACCAGACCATAATCTGTCAGGCAGGTTATTATTCACAGTATGTAGGGCAGATAGATATTGACGTCGAGAAGGGTAAGATAATTAAATACGACGGGAAGTTATATCATTTAACAGAGGAATATCCGGATGATGAAAAACTGCAAAAGACCATAGATAACTTTACAAGGCGTCTTGAAAAGAAGTTTGAAGAACCAATCGCTACCACAAAGATATTTCTTGACGGGGAAAGGGATAGCGTAAGGTCAAAAGAGACCAATCTTGGTAAATTAATTTGCAAAGTAATGGTTGCCTCAACAGATTCAGAGGTTGCTTTGATGAATGGAGGTGGGATAAGAACGAGCATTAATGAAGGAGAGATCAAACTAAAGGATGTCTACAATACTCTGCCTTTTGATAATAATCTGATTTTAATTGAACTGAAAGGCGAGGATTTAGTTGCTGTCCTGCAAAGAAGCAATGACCTGAAGCCCGGGGACGGTGGAAAACTACATACATTTGGTATTGAGTATAATGTTAAGGACGGGAAGGTTAATATCACAAAGATTCGGAATGAGGATTTTAATTCTGAGAGATTCTACAAGATTGCATTGCCTGACTTCCTCGCTGCAGGCGGGGATGGTTATTCAATATTTCCGGAACGCGCTCAAAATACAATTAATACCGGCGCTATTCTTCGCGATTCTGTAATCAGTTACCTCAAACGAAATAAAGAAATAACTGAAGAATTATTAAAGTAGTACTTTATATTATGTCTGTTAAAATTCGAATACTTGGAGATAATTTAGTAAATAAAATTGCAGCGGGGGAAGTGGTGGAGAGGCCGGCGTCCGTGATTAAGGAGCTGGTTGAGAATGCAATAGATTCGGGGGCAGACAGGATAGAAGTCATTATAGAAGATGGG
>JAQVHJ010000328.1 GCA_028696285.1 bacterium | reverse complement strand
GTCACCCATTGTCTATGACCTTACTCAAGACGGAAGATTGGATTTAATTTACGGCGGGGAGATAGGAACTCTTTCAGTAATTAATCTTTCTGATGGAAAATCTGATTCTGACATAACATTTGTAACAGACCAACTTCAGTCAATCCAGTCTTCACCGGTACTCGCTGATATTGACGGAGATGAAAGATTAGAAATTGTTGTAGGGTGTAATGACGGGAACCTTTATGCATTCAAAGATCCCCAAAAAGAAAATCGGGTTGAAAAGAATATTATTATATTTGAGTCATACAAAGGAGAACCGTCATTTATCGGCAGGATTGAAGATATTCCCGGAATCCGTTTTCAAAACGCTGAAAATTTAAGGCGTAGAAAAGTTGCCTTTTTATTTGAAAGATCTGATAAATGGCTTACCGAATCAAAATTCAGAGAAGCTGCAGTTGATCTTGAGATGGTAATTGAACTTGATAAAGAAAAAAGATTCCCAACAGCAAAAACCAAACTCAATACAGTTAAATCGCAATACATTGACATCTTAATCGAAGATGCGGATAAGTATATCAACGAACTTAATCTTCAGGCTTTAACTGAAACGGTTAATAGAATTGAGAAATTAGGGCCGGAAGGGGAACAGCTTACCAGATTATCTAAGTTTAAAGACTCAATAAAGGATTTGGAAGCTAAACAGGAACAGGCTCTGGCAAACTTAAAAACTGCCCAGGCTGAGATTAAGAAACATAATATTCCTCAAGCATATAAATTACTTAAGGAAGCTCAGAAAAAGAGTCCATTCAATGAAGAGATTAAAAAAGCAATAGACTCAATCGAACCCACAATCAAAATATATGAACAGGCGCAGGAACATGAAAAGAATAAAAAGTGGAAGGATGCTCTAAACAGTTATCTTCTTATCGAAAAGAAATATGAGAACTTTCCTGAAATCGACAGTAAGATCAAAGAATTAAAACTCAGAAAAAATTTATTACCAGGAATCTTAGGAGTTGTGGTTTTATCAATTCTCATCTTTTTCGGTTTAAAAATAAAAAGCGCTCAAGCTAAGAAAAAACAGTTGCAGCAGAAAGCAATCATAGAAGCTCAACGCAAGAAACGGGAAGCGGAACTTGGAGATGCTGCGCTGGCAGAAGAACCGGTCACACCAACTCTTCCTACGGAAATTGAATATGCAAGTGATGAAGATAATATTCAAGTTGTAAACAATGAAGGATCGGGGGTTGAAGAATACGATAACCTTCCCGAAGAACCGCAAAATCTTCCACCGAGTGAATCCTTTATTGAAGAATCGGGGGTTCCTCCGGTTATCGAAAAGCAAGTGGTTGATCATGGAAAAATACCGGAACCGGGCGCAACCGAGTCCGTTGAAGAAGATTGGGGATTAAGCACAGAAACATCTGCTCCCGTTGAAACTGAAGTTGCTGAAGATATCCCTGCTCAATCAGAACCAAAAACTGCTCCGAAAAAATCTCTCGAGATTGGCAGTGATTTAGAACTTGCCAATATTGAAAATCGTTATAACATGGCGCAAAAACTGATTGAAGACGGTGAATTTGACAAGGCAATTGAAGAATATTTAAAAATCTCCGGAACAGATTCAAAGTATAAACTCCTTTCTTTAGCCCAGATAGGTATTTGCTATCTTAAGAAAGGTGAGAAGATTAAAGCAATGGGTGAGATAAAGAAAATTCCGTATAATGATGCTAATATCGATCCTGATATCAGGAAGGAAGTCCTCCTCCATCTTGCGCATGAGTTCGAAAAGAACAATCTTCTCAAATCAGCAATAGGTATGTATAAATTAGCAATTCCTCTTACTCAGGCTGCAGAGAAAAAGGCAATCCTGTATAAGATCGGAACTCTTTTTGAGGAGAACGGTTTAACTCAGGAAGCTATTGCTGCATATAAAGAATTGTATTTGATTGACAGCCAGTACAGAGATGTCGCGGAAAGACTTGATAATTTAGGAATTTAATTTAGTCGTTAATGAAAAATATTAAAATTGTTCTTTCTTATGACGGGGTTCTTTTTAAAGGTTGGGCTATGCAACCAGGGAAAAGAACGGTTGAAGAGACTTTGAAAAAATCTCTGCTGAAGGTTCTCGGAGAGTATAATGAATTTCACTCTGCCGGAAGAACAGACTCGGGTGTGCATGCAGAGAATCAGGTTATTTCATTGAAAGCTCCCGTCAGTAAAAATTTCTCAGCTTCAGGACTTACTAAAGCATTGAACTCCGTTCTGCCTGATGATATTCTAATTAAATCTGTTGAATATCTCGATTATGAATTCAATGCAAGGTTTGATGCGGTTAAAAGAACATACCGATATGTTCTGAAGCATAACTCTTTGTTTTCTGTATTTGAAAGAAATTATGTGAGCTATTTCTCTGAAAATATATCCTTTAAAATACTTAAGACTTCAGCAAGGGATATACTCGGAAAGCATAATTTCAAGGGATTCTCTGCATCGTGTTCCGAATCGAAAAATTTCGAACGTGAGATTTTTTCGGTTCTTTGTTCCGGAAATGACAGGGAGATTTCTTTGACGATTTCAGGAAACGGTTTTTTAACTCACATGGTTCGGCTTATTACAGGCACCTTGATACAGATAGCAGCAGGGAAAATGCCGAGGAACCGGATTGCTATGATTCTCGATTCCGGACAACGGGGTTTGACCGGAAAGAAAACCCCGCCAAACGGTTTATTCTTAGAAAGGATTGATTATGAAGTTTAATTTATTTTTTGACCACCGTAAAAAATTCATTAAGGATGTTAAATATGCTTTTATCATCTTTTCAATTCTAAGCCTGTTCCTCATTCTCCTGAATATCATTCAGGTTCTGAGAAGCGGAGCGATCCTTTCAAAGATTGAAACGAAACAAGAGATACTGAAAACACTGGATAATATCAATAACGACATTTACATTATTTATACAAATGTCTATTCAAAAAAGGATGATTTGAATAATCTTATTATAAGTGAAGAATTAAAAAACAATGTTGCAATTTTGAGCAATGATATCAAGGAACTTGAAAAGGTAATAAATAAATCTAATTATGCTAAATCATACTATCAGCATCTGCGCAATATTAATAATAATTTCAACATCTTAAACAGTTCCGTACATCAAAAGGAAGCAGCATCCGATCCTGTCCTTGTCAGTCTTAATTTCATCAAGGAAGACATGAACTTAATTAGGCAGGTCTATTATTCTAAAGAGATTAAAAGCTACCGAAACACCCAAAGAACCTGGAACAGATTCTATATAATCTTAGTTCTTCTGATGATTGTCGTTGCTTTGGTTATTATTTATGAAATGAATGTTAGAATGGAAGAAAAAATTCTTCAGCCTATTGAAAATATTCATTCTAAGTTGGGGGCAGTGCTTAGCGGTGATTTAGACACAAGAATTCAGATTAATACTCATGATGAACTTGAAGATCTCGGCAATGACGCAAATAAAATCATTATCATGTTCCAGAAAATGTTTACAGAGGTGGATCAGGCAGTTTTAAGGGTAAATGATTACCTCA
>JAQVHJ010000327.1 GCA_028696285.1 bacterium | reverse complement strand
TGCAAGATTACTCGACTTCTTCTGGTTGAACTTTCGTACCTGGTCATGGAGCAGTTTAATTTCATTCTGAATCTTGACGATCTCTTCAATGGGATCCCTGCCGCTGGTCTTAAGGATATCCTCCAGTGTCTTACGGAACCGGAAAAGTTTCTGGAACTGGTTAAATGCTTCTATCCCTGTCACTGCTTCAATCCTGCGGATTCCCGCAGATACTGAATACTCCCCGGTGATCTTAAAGAGTCCTATATCTCCCGTCATATCACAGTGTGTTCCCCCGCATAATTCAAAACTGACATCCCCCACCTTAATTGTCCTGACTACGGATGAATACTTCTCTGAGAATAAAGCCATTGCTCCGGACTCTTTCGCATCGTTGAACTCCATTGTCTTGATTACTACGGGGTAATTTTCAAGGATATCCCTCTGAACATTCAATTCAATCTCCTCTATCTCTGCCGGCTTCAAACCTTCAAAGTGATTGAAATCGAAACGTAAACGTTCGGGTTCAACTAATGATCCCGATTGCTTGACATGATTCCCGAGGACCTTACGCAATGCCGAATGAAGCAGGTGCGTCGCGGTATGATTCCTCTGGATTGAAGAACGGGTAGATTTATCCACGCTTAACCGGACTCGGTCTCCCTTTCTCAGTTCTCCCGAGGTGATTTTACCTTCGTGTACTATTATGTCATTATAACTCATTGTCTTTGTAACATCAAATATCATGTCAGGCCTGAGGATAGACCCTATATCTCCTACCTGCCCGCCCTTCTCACCATAAAAGGGCGTTGAATCCGTAATCACGTAACCTGAGTCCCCGGAACATAAAATCTCTACCGGCTGGCCGGATGAATTTAATATGCCAAGAACTTCCCCGTCTGATAATAATGTATCATATCCCGAAAATTCTGTTACAGGGTATCCCTTCAATGCATCTTCAAATGAAAATCCGTCCGAGTCCCGCTTCTGACGTGACTCTTCCCGGCGCTTATTCATGATCTCATTGAATCCGTCAGAATCAATCGTGATCTCCTGCTCCTTGCAGATCAATCCGGTCAAGTCCGCGGGGAATCCAAAGGTATCATAAAGATAAAAGACATCATTGCCCGATAATTCAGATTGTTTCTTTTCCTTCAACTCAATCATACGCTGATTCAAAAGTTTCATCCCGTTCTCAAGAGTCTTGAGAAAATTCTCTTCTTCTGAATATATTGTATGCTCTATGAATTCATGGCGCTCCTTAATTTCAGGATACGCTTTATCCATTATCTTGATCAATGCTCCTACATGCTTGTAAAGAAACGGTTCATTTACCCCGAGTTTCCCGGTATGCCTTACTGCGCGCCGGAGAATTCGACGGAGAACATAACCTCTCCCGTCATTCGACGGAAGAATCCCGTCTGAAATGGAAAAGACAAGCGCTCGTAAATGGTCCGCAAGAACATGATAGGATGAATCGGTCTTTGGCGAATCACCGTACTTAATATCCAAGTCCTTTCCAAATGCCTTGATCAGATCCTGGAATAATTCACTCTTGTAATTGCTCCCGTATCCGTTTAGTACAGACAGGAGACGCTCAAGACCCATACCCGTATCCACGTGGAACTCGGGAAGATTATCAATTATACCATTACCCTTGTTATTAAACTGAATGAAAACTAAATTCCATAATTCAATCAGGTCATTCGAATCCCCGTTAATCATGGCAGGGGTCGCAGTAATATCAGGAGTCAAGTCCATGTGAATCTCTGTACACGGGCCGCACGGGCCGGTCTCTCCCATCTCCCAGAAATTATACTTCTTCCCGAACCGGTAAATACGGTCCTCCCCGACATCCGTGTATTTCTTCCATAACTCGAACGATTCATCGTCCGTCTCGTAAATAGTGGCATACAGCCGCTTCTTCGGGATCTTCCAAACCTTTGTTACAAGTTCCCACGCCCAGATAATAGCTTCCTTCTTATAATAATCACCGAATGACCAGTTCCCGAGCATCTCAAAAAAAGTATGATGATACGTGTCAATACCAACCTCTTCAAGGTCATTATGCTTCCCGCCAGCTCTTAAACACTTCTGATAGTTCACCGCGCGGCGGACTTCCGGCTTCTTGTACCCAAGAAAAATATCCTTGAATTGGTTCATACCCGCATTAATAAAGAGTAAAGACGGGTCATTTATCGGTAATAACGACGAGGACGGAATAAATGTATGACCTAAATTCTTGAAATAATCAATGAACTCCTTCCGTAATTGAACCGCTGTTTTCATATAAATATATTAAACCTCCTATTATCTTTTTATTATAACATAAAATATAATCTTAGTCAAGAAATTAAAACGGTAAACGGTAAACGGTAAACGGTAAATGGTAAACGTGATCCGTGATTCGTGATTCGAAAAACAAATACAGAAGACGTGATTCGCTGCGAGCATGAGATTTGTATTTCTCATATTCAATTCACGTTCCACCCTCCACCTTCCACTATCCACTAAAATCAAAAGAGAGATTGCTTCGCTACACTCGCAATGACTAATAACGTAATTTGGTTTGCAGACGATATCATGTCATCGCGAGGGAATACAGTGACCGTGGCAATCCAAATTCGTGATTCGCTGCGAGCATGAGATTTGTATTTCTCATATTCAATTCACGTTCCACCCTCCACCTTCCACTTACCACTAACATAACAGTCCCGATGTAGGTTCCACGAAATCGGGATGATGCGTGATCCGTGGTCCGTGAACCGCAAATAAAAATATTTTCACCACGGAGACACTGAGACCACGGAGTGAATTAAATATTTAAATGTAATTTATAAACAGGTTTGCATAACATTTGTTATGCTTTATTAATGGATAATATATCTCAAAAATAAGAGATGTTTAATTCAGATAACATTCTATTTTATTGAGATATTTTATACTAATTGACTAATAAATTCTTTGATCGACGACATATCTTTTATTTTTGAATATATTTATCCATTAATTCCTGAATGCAAAGCATTCAACCTGTTTATAAATAATCCTTTTAATCCTTCTAATCCCTGTCAAAATTACATTCTCCTGCTGTCAAGTACCAATCGCTCTTTGGTTCTAAGTATCTCTGTTAATTACTATAAAAAAAACAGCGTGATCGGCGTGTTCAGTAGTTTCAAATCACACTCTCCGGATGATTAAGTATTCCTTGCTCTTTGGTTCAGTATATTGAAATAAACAAATATCAACTAAGTAATATTATCTTTGTTTTATCTCCGTGTCCTCCGTGTCTCCGTGGTAAAAATTACATTCTCTTGCTTTTCAAGTAACGTAATGTTTTTGGTTCATTATATCATTTTAACTTGATATCAACTAAGTAAATTTTCATCCTTCAGGGCTTCCGGCCGGAAGCCCCTACATCTCATATCAAATGTTTGTAATAAAATTCTTTCGATTCACAATTCACCGATCACGGTTTCAATCGCTCTAAACACCCGCACCATCAGCATAAATGCTATATTATAATTTTCAATTTTCAATCTAAAATCTTCAATATTAAATGCGAAGCTTTTTCTCTTACAAG
>JAQVHJ010000326.1 GCA_028696285.1 bacterium | reverse complement strand
ATGAAGATAGAGAGGAAGATTGACACCCAAATAACCGGCATGAGCATTTTCATAACACTAATACCCGATGCTTTCATAGCCGTAATTTCGTTATCTTCAGAAAATCTTCCATAAGTCATTAAAATTCCCAGAAGGAATCCCATGGGAATAGTAATCGCAAGGAGAGCGGGGAGAATGAGGATAAGAAGGTAAAGCACCTTTTCCGGCGCTACTCCTTTATTAATGATCAATTCAATAAAATCACGAAGCTTACTGAGAAGCATCATGAAAGTAAATAAGGAAATCCCGAAAAAGGTCGGGCCAATTAAATCTGTAATAAAATACCGCGGTAGAATTTTCATATTTTAATTAGTTAAGCTGTTCAATGGCGCAGGAATTCTCCCGCCCTTTTTAAAAATGTTTCCGGTTTTGAATTTACTTATTTCCAGTATTGGTCCTCCTCCTAATAACCCTCCGAAGTGAACAGTATCACCTGCTTTCTTGTTGGGGACAGGGATCATTCTTACAGAAGTTGTCTTTTTATTTATCACACCGATAGCAATTTCATCAGCAAGGATTCCCGCTATCTGTTCCACGGTAATATCCCCCGGTACCGCGATCATATCAAGACCAATTGAACAGACGGCTGTCATTGCTTCGAGTTTACTTAAAGTCAATGCTCCTGATGAAACGGCTCTTCCCAAACCGGAATCTTCGAGAACCGGAACAAACGCTCCGCTCAAACCCCCGGCAAATGTGGCTCCGAACGCCCCGCCTCGCTTTACAGCATCATTGAGTATTGCAAGAGCAAATATGGAACCGTGAGCTCCTACTTCCTCAACACCAATAGCTCTGATGATATCGGCGATGGAATCACCTTGGACAGGGGTAGGGGCGAGAGAAAGATCGATAACCCCTTGTTCAACATTCATGCGTTTGGAAACTTCTTCAATAACCAGTTGCCCGATTCTTGTGATTTTATATGATGCTAATTTAATTGTATTGAAAATGGTAAGGAGGTCCGCATCCTTTGGACAATTTTCAATTGCAGCCCTGACAAAGCCGGGGCCGCTAATTCCGACATTTATAGTTGCTTCCGGTTCACTTACCCCGTGAAATGCGCCTGCCATGAACGGGTTGTCTTCAGGTGCATTTGCAAAAATTACAAGTTTTGCCGCGCCGATCCCGTCCCTGTCTGCTGTCCTGAAAGCAACATCCTTAATAATCTCTGCCATCCTGTAGATTGCGTTAACATTAATTCCTGCTTTTGTTGAAGCAACATTGACAGAACCGCATACTTTCTTTGTTGTTGAAAGCGCTTCAGGGATGGAATCAAGAAGGATCTTTTCTCCGCAGGATATTCCTTTTTGGCAATAAGCTGAGAAGCCTCCGATATAATCAAGACAACATTCTGTCGCTGCGGCATCGAGCGCTTCAGCTAATTTAACGACACTGCCCAGCTTACAATTAGCGATTATATTCGCAATGGGAGTAATAGAAACACGCTTATTTGCAATCGGAATCTTATATTCATCGGAAACCTCATCTGCTACCTTGCAGAGGTTCTTTGCATACGTTGTGATTTTATTATAGATCTTATCTGCCATTTTGTTTATATCTGCATCGGCGCAATCCTTCAGATTGATTCCGAGCGTGGTAGTTCTTATATCTACATTTTCAAGTTTGAACATGTAGATAGTTTCAAGTATATCTTCCAGTTTAAATGACATTTCATGACCTCATTTATTTTTAGATTGAATATATATAATCAAATAAGAGCGCATTCTGAATGATGAACTTGAGCTCGGGATAATCTTTAATGATTTTTTTCAGGCGTTCTTCGATTAGATGCGCAGTATCATTCGGTTTCCCGGGAATCAGGAGATATCCCGCGATTGTCTCGTCACTGATCTTGAATTCAGAGGTTATGATCTCAAATCCTTCACTCTTAACTTGGCGGGTAAGGTTGAGATAGGAAGAGTTGTTGCCTTTTCCCATAAATGTAATAGTATAACGTTTATCCATTTTTATTCAGCTCCACTTGTTTTAAAAATTTGAACCTATATAAAATTGATAAATTGTATTCGGATAAATCTCGTATAGATCCATCTTTTTAGAGAAATAGAAATTAAAATCGAAGTATCCTCCTCGGAGACGAAGTCCGAACCCGACCGAACTTTTAATATCCTCAAACCTCCATTTTCCGTCTTCATCTTCCTTAAACGGTTCCCAATTAAAGTCATCACTCCATGCGCTTCCAATATCCCAGTACAGGACTCCACGAATATAATATAGATCAAGGAATCCGAATATCCGAATTATATCAATGAAAGGAATCCGGAATTCATTATTAATTACAGCAAGGCGTGTTCCGTAGAATTCATTAAACTCAAATCCTCTCAATAGATTTCCTCCGCCAAAGAAATAGATATATTTATCCGGCCCTGTTGCCCATGTTCCGAATAACCTAAGGGCATAAGATGATCTCCTGGATAATCTGAAGTATTTTCTGTAATCAATACCGTATTCAGTCATTTTCTTGAATGAGTCTTTCGGTGTAAGATATTGTTTTACCATTAAAACATATCTCGAACCGGAGATAGGTTCGAATTGAGACCATCTTGCAGTATCCCGAATAAACCTGAAGTCAGCAGATAGTTCATGCTCATATTTTGGGAGATTGAAATAGTCCTGGAATATTGAGTCCCAGTATAATTGAGAGAATGTAGTATAAAATTCAACCCTGTTATATTTATTTAACGGATAGCTGACAAACAGACTTCCTCCATAATTCCTTGTCACTCCCACTTCGTTAAGGAGGGGGAAGAAATAGTAATTGCCGAAATTAAATACGCTTGCACCGAACGTCGTTCTGTATTTTCGGAAGAGATAAACAAGATATGAGTCCGAGAATTGCTGAATTGAGTTGACGGAAATTATGAATAAGTGATTTTCCATTATATCACTCAATCCCATTAAAGTGTAATTCTTTAATTCTCCTGCTGTTGAAAATTCAAGATTGGAATAGATAAAGGAAGGTTCAAGCTTGAACTTTAATTTCTCTTCTCCAATTATCTTGTAATTTTTCTTTTCAAGGAAACAGAATTCTGTAACCTCATCCGTTTCATCATTTTTAAATTTTTCAATGGGTTTCAGATCCTTTCGTGATTTTTTATAGATCTTGAAGCTTCCGTTATGGTAGCAGGATAAGATTATTTCTTTGTTATCAGGCGAATAGGACGGGTCGAAGATCCCGCCCACGGTATTTGTGAGCTGGAGCACTTCGTCTGTTTCAAGATCAAGCTCGAACAGATTAGGGATGTTATCAACTCTCCCGGAGATGAACAGGATTTTCTTCTCGTCATTTGACAGGAACGGTTGGATGTCGTCCCAGTTCCCGTAGGTAACCTGGGTCTTTGAATTGAAATCACCTTTCTCAATAGAATAAATCTTTCTTACTCCCTTAAGTTCTGAGACATAATAAACCTTTTTCATATCATGCGTGAATCTTGGGTTGGAATCTTCACAATTATCATCTGTCCATTGTTCAAATTTTTTTGATTCAATGTTATAGGTCCAGATGTTTGTCTCT
>JAQVHJ010000325.1 GCA_028696285.1 bacterium | reverse complement strand
AAAGATTTTCCGAAATTTGTAGAAGATTAGATTAAAAAAATCGATTATTTTTGATAAAAATCCGAAGTCATTATAAAAATCAGTCATTTTTGCATTTCAATAGATTAGAATGAAATAAATGTAAAAATATTCGTTTCATAAATTAAAATTTTAAAATAGTTTCAAAATATCAAAATAATTAGCCAAATTTTAATATTTGAATCTGCTATTGTTGACAATTGGACCCAGGCACTAAAATGATTGACAAATCTTTTGTAATGTGATAAAATAACTCTAATAAAAGGGAGTAATGATATGTTAATCACTATACTTAAATCGAAGATTTACCAAGCAACCGTAAATTCAAAGAACCTGAACTACCAGGGAAGCATTGAGATAGACGAAGAGTTAATGAATAAGGCTGATTTACGGGAATTTGAGAAGGTTTTAGTTGTGAATATAAATAATGGCCAGCGTTTTGAAACATATGTAATAAAGGGCAAGAAAAAATCAAAGATTATCAGTCTCCAAGGAGGTACTGCAAGATTGGGAGAGATTGGAGACCGTTTAATCATTTTTTCTTTTGCGCATCTTACGAATGAGGAATTGGAACATTTCAAACCCACGGTCATCAAGTTAAATGATAAAAATAAAATTATAAATGCAAAGTAACCGTGAAGGTAAAAATATTAATATTTGTTTTTATTTTTCTTTTTACATGCACTTTCTCATATTCTGAACAAATCTATACATTCAAATCGAGTTCCGAGATACTTACGGTTGACTTTATAGATAATCAACTTTTCCTCTTTCTCGATTCAGGAACCTTATGGATAATCGATCTTGAAAATAAGACTCCGTCCATAATAGATATTGGTGGGCCGGTATTTTTCCCCATGTTTAAAAATGGCGACTCTTTATTCTTTGTAACTTCTCCGGGAAGTATTATCAAAGGTTCCGAACTTCATCAATACCAACACACCGATATTACTTTGAATGAACTTTACCTTCCTGATAACTCCATTAAAAAGAAAGAGATAGGTCTTAAAAATATTTTTCAGTTTGAAATGCATTTTCCCTTCTTTTACCTGGCTTCAGAAAGAAAATTTGTTGTGTTTGATTATAATAAAAAGACCGAATTTCAAAATTTCATTTATCCCACAGGAGCGATAATTTCAGATAATGAACTTCTCATTCTTTATCGTGAAAATGATGCTCAAGGTATGTTCAGGATAATGACGGTTAATTTCAAGAGCTTCCCGGACATAAATATTCTTGATTTCAAACTAAAAAATGCCGAGGTTATCAGATTTGACTCACAGTTAAAGATAATGAGTTCGGAAAACAGTTATAAATTATTCAATGAAAAGAAAAAAATCTTTGAAGACCTGAAAATACCTGTCCCGGAATATGAATTTATTGGAAGTAAAAATGACTTTTTAGTATTTTCAAATAAAAATAATTTTCTTTTAAAAAGCAGCAAAACAAAGATTATAATTGAAAAGAATAAATTTGAAAACCTGGATTTAACTTCAAGAATAAATATCCTGATTACAAACAATGATTATTTTTCCTTCTACTCTTATAATGAGAATTTTTTTCAGCTTTATGTTTATAACATTACTTCAGAAAAATTGATATATAAAGAGGAGTTTTTAATAAGCTCAATTACAAATCCTAAGGTATGGTTCTATAGTTTTGATAATGATATTTTTATTATTCAGGAAGATACATTAAAATCCCTCAATTTAAATGGGGAGGAATTTGAGATATCAAATGAAAAGATCATCTGGGGAATTACTCAGGTTAAATTCATTAATAACTATGCAATAATCTCTGATAATAAGAATATATTTGTATTCTCCTTAAATACAAACTGATACATAAATGTATTAAATTTACTACAAAATAAGAGCTTATTTTTATGTCGATATTTTTTTATTCCCAACATACTGATAGTTATTGAGTTGGCACGAATTGTGTTATAAAATAGGTAAAAGGAGGACAAGATGAAAAAGAAAAATTTACTTTCAATTAATATTTTCCTGCTCATGTTTTTATTCGGACTAGCTTTTACTGCTTCAGCATCACCTCAAATAGAGAATGAGACACCGCCGGATAATTACGAAATGGAGTTAGCTGTTTGGATACCTCCCCCTCCGCCTGATACACCGGAAGAAACTGGAGAGGAAGAAACCTTTGAAGCTCCGGATACTGAAGAAGAGGAAGAGGAATATGAGGATGAGGAAGAGTATGAGGAAGAGGAAGAGGAAGAATATATTGAAGACAACCGCAGAATAATTATTGTTCCGCCCTATCCGCCATTCCCGCCGCCTCCTGCGCCAAGACCGCCAAAACCTTCAACTACAACAGTAAAGAGAAATTATGTTTATAAGAGTCCGAACACTGCAATGATGTATTCGTTCTTTATCCCCGGTATGGGACAATTCTACGCTGAAGAACCAGGGAAAGGAATGATGTTCCTGATTGCAGAAGGGATATTCATCGGAATGGCCGCGTATAACTGGAGTCTATCCGATCATTATCAACGGAAAGCAGACCTGTACTATTATTTCTGGGATGATGTAACCGGAGATTATATGAATGATACAATGGCATACCATTATTCTGATATTTATGAAAACCGGTATAAGAACTGGCTGTATGTCGAAATTGCAGTCCATTTACTTGATATGCTTGATGCTAAAAATTCAGCAATCGAATATAATCAAAGACATAAATTAACCTATAATATCATTCATACTCAGGATAGAATAGGTTTAAATTTAAGTTTAAGTTTCTAACCCCCCTCCCCCGTTTTATTCAACGAGCAGGAAAGATCTCAAATCTTTCCTGCTCAACTTTTTTTACAGTTCTTCTCAATATATTTAACCGATTCATAAGCTCCGGCAATCGCCCCGGGGATACCGCCAAGGGGATTGGACCAGCAGGACCCGATTAAAAGATTAAGAACCGGGGTCGTAATTTTAAAGTCATAAAGGTTCTTGAAATAATTAAGGTTAAGATCCCAATTCCAGGCAGAAGAAGCGCCTTCTGTATTATGCGTAAATCTTTCATATGTTAAAGGTGTGGCTGCATCTGAAAATATTATTTTTCCGGATAAATCAGGAATGAGTTTTTCTGCAATTCCAATCAATTGATTCTTCACTGCCTCCTTCAATTCCAAATATTTATTTCTATCACCACCACCCCAGTTATTCATCCACTCATGCGGACTCATGGCCTGAATCATTAAAGATGATTTACCTTCCGGGGCTAAATCAGGATTTATTAGTGATGGAGAATATAGAGTAATGGTTATATGTTTAAAAAAATCACGGTCAGAAGCATCAAAGAAATCTTTTTCCTTTTTTATGTCGGAAAGGATAACATGAGGAATCTTGAGAAAGCTTCGAAGTTCTTCATTCTTCATGTTCAATCCTAAATATACCGTAAAGAACGATTCGGAAACCTTCGCTTTTTCCAGTGCCTTAATCTCTCTTAATGTTAATGGAGTTCTATCATCAAGCAGCTTTAATAATGTCTTCTTATAGTCACTGCATGAAATGACAAAATCAGCAAGATTTAATTT
>JAQVHJ010000324.1 GCA_028696285.1 bacterium | reverse complement strand
TTTGAAGCTAGATATGCAATTCCTTATTCAGGAAAGAAATATCCTGTATTTACCAGATTGCAGTTTGTTTTAAAGATCTATACAAAGATCTTCTAATTTAATTTTTCGATTTTAAATTTAAATGCCGGGCTGTCTTAGTAATTAAGATAGCCCGGTTTTTTTAAAAACTGAGAAGAAGATGCCGAATACTATTCTGATTGTTGATGATGATGTTGATATTGTTGAATTTATTGCAATGGGTCTCGAGGTAGAAGGTTTCACTCCATTAAAAGCTTTTAATGGAAAAGAAGCTTTTAAAATCCTCGAAGACAATATTCCGGATTTGATTCTCTTGGATATTATGATGCCGGACATCAGCGGTTATGAAGTTTGTAAAGAACTTAAGATGCAGCGGAAATTTAACCTAATCCCCATTATCATGCTTACTGCAAAGTTAAAAGAAAGTGATAAGTACGAAGGTTTTATAACAGGCGCGGACGAATACATAACAAAACCCTTCGACTTCGATTTATTGGTTAGTTCTATAAAAAGAATTATTGCAGAAAATATCGAATTAAAGGAAAAGAAAGGATTGAAGGAAAAATTTAATTTTACACTTTTCAGTAAATTTGAATATCTTCGTCAGGTTAATGAATTGATCACGAAGCTGTTTATCAATACAGGCCTTCAATCTTCGGAAATTTTCAAGTTAAAATTAGCACTTCATGAATTGGGTGTAAATGCAATTGAACACGGCAATCTTGATAATGAACAGAAAACAGTAACGATCTATTACACTCTTTTCAAGGAAAAACTTAAAATTGAAATCATCGATGAGGGAGAAGGCTTCGAATGGAATAAATTGAAAAATCCTGTTGAAAGCGAAAATATAGAGCGGGACCGTGGTCGAGGAATATTCATGGTTAAAAATTTTATGGATGAAGTTGAATTCATTGAACCGGGTAATCACGTAGTAATGACAAAACTCCTCTCCCCCTCTTCCTTACCAAGTAACTAAATTTTGAAATATTATCTGTATAATTCGTATATATTACTAAAAGGAAGTTTACTCTAATGAAAAATAAATTCTTCTTAACATCAGTTTTGTTGATACTTTTCATCATTTCAATTTCCGCTCAGGAAAAAATTTACGAGCAGACTCTTACAAAAAAATTAAAGGTTAATTACGGGAGCAATCAGTCCCTTCATATCTCCTCCCCGAAGGGAAGCATTCAACTAATACCCGGTGACGATATCATTATTGAAGCTGTTTTTCTCTGCAGCGGAACAAGCAAAGAACTCGTAAAAAATGCTCTGGACTCATCAACAATCGACTTAAAAGAAGAAAATGGTACAATTAACATAGACGCAAAGATTCCGGGAAACTACTTAAATTATAATCAGGTCATTACTAATGAAACTCAACAGATTGAAAATTTCATGAAGTCGATTTCTAAAAAAGATGGCGCATTTGCTGCAATTACTGTTAATTTCTATGTTACAATTCCGGAGAAAATTTCGAAAATAAAACTTGATAATTCATTCGGGAATATCGATATTTCCGGAATAAAGTCAGATATTGAAATAAACAGTAAACATGGTGAAATAAATATTGAAAATTTGAAAGGAAACATTGATATTTTCCACAGTTATGGGGATATATCCCTGCTGCGCATAGAAGGTGATATCAATATTGAAAATTCTCATGGCAAGGTATATATTAAAAAAGCAAAGGATATTCAGGTTAAGAATTCATTTAAGGGAATTATAATTGAAGAAGTTGAAGGAAATATTCAAGTTGAGAATTCTAATGCACCTGTTGAACTGAAAAAACTAAATCTGCAAAAATCAAATCCAAAACTAAAACGCCAGATTAATGTTCAGAATAAAACAGGTGATATTATTCTGTATCCTGAAGATAAACCAACATTTAAAATTAAAGCCAAATCGTACAGCAGTTCTGAAAGTTCAAAAGAAAAAAAGCCCGGAGTAAAAAACGACTCTGATGAAGCTTCTTCTGAGAGAGTTAGCGGTACTATCGGGGGAACAGAAGATAATGTTTCTGTTGAACTTCAAACTGTTGATGCCGAAATTCTCATCATATTTGAAGAAGATGCTGAAGAAAAGAAATAACCCTTCTTTCGTAAATTAAGGAATTGCAGTTTGAAATATAAGTATAGAAATGAAACAAGAACTAAAGAACAAATATTAAAGCATTATGAAATAGAAGTTCAATTAGCAAACAAACTTAAAAATGCATCTAAAGAAGAAAGAAAAATTTTATATTCTACTCTTTACAACGAAATGTACGAAAAACTCAAGGAACATCCCCAAAATCAAAGAAAAAGCGATAAAGAACTTCAGGAAATTCATGTCAATACTCAAATAAATTTTTTAAAGAGATTTATTGAACCTCATTTTACATTTTTGGAGGTGGGGCCGGGGGATTGCGCATTGGCTTTTAAAATTTCAAAATCTGTAAAAAAGGTTATTGCGGTTGATGTTTCAGATTTTATAACCGAAAATGGAGAGGAAATAAGAAACTTTGAACTTATCATCTCAGATGGATCAAGCGTACCTGTGGAACCGCAAACGGTTGATATCGCTTACAGCTACCAGTTGATGGAACATCTCCATCCGGATGATGCAGTCGAGCAGCTACTGGAAATTTATAAGGCATTGAAAAATAATGGTAAATATATCTGTATCACTCCTAACCGGTTATCAGGTCCTCATGATATTTCTATGTATTTCGATGAGGTCGCGAAAGGATTCCATTTGAAGGAATACTCTTTTTCTGAACTTCTTGAATTGATGAAAAAAGCAGGATTTAAAAAATTTAAAGGATATTGGGGAGCGCGCGGGAAATATATACGTGTTCCTATATTTAAAATTAAATTATTCGAAAAATTTTTAATGCTTTTTAAAATTAAACTTAGAAGAAAAATCGCAAATTTCCTCCCAATAAAACTCCTTCTGGGAATTACTATTGTCGCAATAAAATAAAAAATGCAGAGTAACTAAATTATTCTTATTTTCAAATTTTTCTAATATCCGATTTTAAAACATGTCCTTCATGGTGAAAAATATTTACATTCAAATGATTGTTAAGTATCCTTCGCTCTAAACATCCGCAACATTGTTTGTAATGCTATATTTATAATTTTCAATTTTCAATCTAAAATTTTCAATCTTATATTTTTTCTCCATGTGCTCCAAGTCTCCGTGGTGAAAAATCATATTCAATTGATTCTCAAGTATCACCTGCTCTTTGGTTCTAAGTATCATTTTTATTTAATACTGATAAGTAGCGTGGTAAGCGTGGTCCACGGTTAAAATCACATTCAATCGCTTCATAAATATCTATTGATATTTGGTTCAATATATCTATATTAATTTAAAATCAACTAAGTAAATTTTCATCTTTTTTGCGCTTCAGCGGTTAAAAATCTTCTCTGCGTCCTCTTCGGTTAAATATCACATTGAATCGCTTCATAAGTATCTATTGATATTTGGTTCAATATATCTATATTAATTTAAAATCAACTAAGTAATTTTTCATCCTTTTGCGATTCTGTGGTTAACAAATCTTCTCTGCGTCCTCTGCGTCCTCTGCG
>JAQVHJ010000323.1 GCA_028696285.1 bacterium | reverse complement strand
CCATAAATGTGCCGGGATAGCTCAGTTGGTAGAGCAGAGGACTGAAAATCCTTGTGTCCGTGGTTCAAATCCGCGTCCCGGCACCACCCTTTGGCGGCATAGCCAAGTGGTAAGGCAAGGGTCTGCAAAATCCTCATCCCCAGTTCGAGTCTGGGTGCCGCCTCCATAAGTGGCCGGGGTGGCGGAATTGGTAGACGCAAGGGACTTAAAATCCCTCGGGACATTGTCCCGTGCCGGTTCAAGTCCGGCCCTCGGCACCATTTAATCAAGGGCGATTAGCTCAGTCGGTTAGAGTACTTGCTTGACATGCAAGGGGTCACTGGTTCGAGTCCAGTATCGCCCACCATTCTTCTTAATCATTTCGCTGGTGTAGCTCAGTCGGTAGAGCAACGGTTTCGTAAACCGTCGGTCAGCGGTTCAAATCCGCTCACCAGCTCCATTAAATAATTAAATAAGGTGCCGGCCCATGACATATGACATGTATATTAGTGGAAGGTGGAGGGTGGAATGTGGAATGTGATAATGGTAGTTTTTATCTATCTATTTCTTAATTAATCCTTACCGTGTTTTCGTGGTGAAAAATTACACTCTCTTATTGCCTAACGAATAAGGTGCCGGCCCATGACATATGACATGTATATTAGTGTAGGGCGAAGCGTGGAAAGTGGAATGAATATGAGAAATACAAATATTATGCTCGCAGCGGATCACGATTTTTATTCTTCATCCCGGAGGGATAGATCGCTTTTAGCCCACCATTTTAATGGTAGGGATGAATCAAGAATAATATATTGCAGAGTTCAGAGAGATAAATTAAGTTAATAGATAAAAATGTAATGTCTGTTTATTGAACATTACATAATTGATGTCATTATTTAAATTTAAATATTGAACTTCTCAAAAAATATTTTAATCAACCCTACCCAGTATTAAAACACTGGGCTAAGGGCTGTCGTCCCTACGGGACTAAATATTAAAGAATAATTTATCTATAATCAGACCGAGATTGAGATAGAAAAATAAGGTGCCGGCCCATGACATATGACATGTATATTAGTGGTAGGTGGAGGGTGGAGGGTGGAATGAATATGAGAAATACAAATCTCAAGCTCGAAGCAATTTACAATCTTTCTTTTTCAATGCGAAGCTATTTGGTTCAGTATATCTATATTAATTTAAAATCAACCAAGTAAATTTCATCTTGTTCCCTTCAATTCCCATCCGTTCTCTGTTTAAATTACATTTAATTGATACATAAGTAACAATCGCTCTTTGGTTCTAAGTATCTCTATTATTTACTACAATCAAGCAGCGTGGTCCCCCGATTCCGTGGAATCTCCATCGGGACTGCTATGTTAGTGGTAGGTGGAGGGTGGAATGTGAATTGAATGCTTAAAAGATTTATCTTAAGCTCTCAGCATGAATCTTATCTTCATGGTAAAAAATCTTTCATAGTTCGGATCACAGCTCACATTTTCCATCATCACTCTCCACTCTCCACCTTCCACTCTCCACTATGATAAAAATGAAAGAACCGTCCCTGTTTTTTATTTGATTTATTTGAAAAGCTGTGATATAATGCGAAATATGTGAAAAAGGAGTGAGGTTTATGACGAAGAAAGAGTTGTTATTGAAGATAAAAGGGGATAATGTGAGGATTCTGCATCTGCAGTTTTCGGATCTTCACGGGGAGATTAAGGAAGTCATTATTCCCTCGAATAAGCTGGATGATTCGCTTGAGAAGGGGATTTGGTTTGACGGGTCGTCTGTTGAGGGGTTTACCAGAATTTACGAGAGTGATCTTTATCTTAAGCCGGATTTGACGACATATTCTATATTTCCGTGGGTTGACAAGGGAATAAGGGAGGCAAGGATCATTTGTGATATTTATACAAGTCAGGGTAGATTATGTGAGACTGGTCCCCGTAATATTTTAAAGAAGAATCTTGAAAAATTAAAAAAGTATAAATATGAATTTAAGGTTGGGGCAGAGATTGAGTTTTATATTTTTAAGAATGTTGATAATAATTATAATCTCACATATTTAGATTCTTCCGGGTATTTTGATCTTTCCACGAAGGAGGGTGATGAATTTATTTCAAGAGTAATTGAAACAGCTGCTCAATTTGATATAAATATAGAAGCAGCTCATCACGAGGTTGGTAACAGTCAGTTTGAGATTGATTTTCAATATGATTCCGCGGATAAGATTGCTGATAGAATCTTAACTTTGAAATATATAATCAAATATATAGTTCGTGAATTAGGATTGCGTGTTACTTTCATGCCGAAGCCGATCATGAATGCTGCAGGTTCAGGAATGCATATTCACCAGAGCTTATTCATGGGTGAGGAGAATATTTTTTATTCAGAGAAGGATAAATATAATCTTTCAAAACTTGCTTACAATTTCATCGCAGGCCAGATCAAGCATATAAAGGCGGTCTCTGCGGTTACATGTCCAAGTGTAAATTCATTTAAACGTTTGGTCTCGGGATATGAAGCACCTATTTATATCAGTTGGGGGAGAACTAATCGGTCAACCTTGATAAGATTACCGGACTGGTCGAAGAAAAGCAAGTCCAGCGCAAGGTTTGAATTAAGATGTCCCGATGTTTCTGCAAATCCATATCTTGCGTTTTCTACTGTCCTTATGTCAGGAATGGACGGGATAAAGAATAATCTTAAACCACCGAAACCGGTTGAAGAAAACCTTTATAAAATTGACCCGGATATATTGGAAAAGAATCATATTGATATTCTTCCCGGCAGCTTATATGAAGCGATTGAAGAATTCAAGAAGAGCAGGTTAATGGAAGAAACCTTCGGGAAGAGGTTATTTGATAAATATATTGAAACCAAAATAAACGAGTGGAACAGGTTCAAGGTTCAGGTTACGAAGTGGGAGTTGAATCAGTACTTCGATCAGTAAAGGAGAAAAAATTGAAGTCTTACTATGAACATGAATTTACGAAGGGCGAATTAATTGCAAATGCTGTTTCACACGGTGTTGGAGTTTTCATTGCAATTGCCGGACTGGTCTTGCTTGTGGTCTTCTCCGCGATAAAGGGTAATGCATGGCATGTTGTCAGTTCCGCAATATTCGGCAGCGCAATGGTCCTTGTATTCCTATCATCAACATTTAACCATAGTTTTCTTAACGGTAAAGCTCATGAAGTTTTCCATATACTTGATAAGTCAGCAATATACCTCATGATAGCAGGAACATATACACCTTTTTCTTTAGTTGCACTTCATGGGGCTTTGGGATGGGTTGTTTTCGGAGTGGAATGGGGTTTTGCAATATTAGGAATTGTAGCCCAATCTGTCTTCGGGAAAAAATACGAAAAACAACTCGGAGTAATCTGTGTAATAATCTACATAATAATGGGCTGGTTCGCAATTGCTTTCATAAAACCATTGCTTCAGGTAATGACCTGGGGCGGAATAGTCTTCCTGTTCGGCGGTGGTGTCTGCTATACCTTAGGAGTAGTCTTCTTCGCCTGGAGAAAACTCCGATATCACCATCTTGTCTGGCACATATTAGTAATCGCCGGCGCAGTAATGCACTTCTTCTCTATTTTCTTTTACGTCATCCCG
>JAQVHJ010000322.1 GCA_028696285.1 bacterium | reverse complement strand
AAAAATGCCGACTCCTGACGGAAAAGTTCAAGGTGAAAGGTCCATGTGGGCAGAAGTCGGGGAAAAAGCCATAGATAAAAACACAATTGAGGTCTTCCCCGGTTTATGGGTTACAGGAATGGCAGCTAACGCGATATTCGGAGACCACAGGATGGGGCCGATCTTCGGCGGGATGCTCTTCTCAGGGAAAAAAGCAGCAGAGAAAATAATTGAAGCATTAAAAAAATGAATATAAGCAAACTATATCAAATACTTGATGCTAATATTAACAGGTTAACAGAAGGATTGCGCGTGCTCGAAGAAATCACACGGTTTTCACTGAGTAACAAAGAAACTACAATTAAACTAAAAAACTTTAGACATGAAATTGTAACACTTTATAAATCTCTCCCCAATTCCAAATCATTCATTAATTCACGTGATACCGGTTCTGATCCGGGAAAGGAACTGAACCGGAAAAGTGAATTGACAAGAGATAATCTTCAAGCTATAATCAATTCTAATTCCGGGAGAATAAAAGAAAGCCTGAGAGTCCTGGAAGAATTTACAAAATTACTCGATAAAAAAATATCAATGCAATTTAAAAAAGCCAGGTTTGATTTTTATGATATTGAAAAAGAGGTTCTGCAAAACTCTCAAATAAAAAAAATGAATTTAAATCTTCCGCAGCTTTATCCGATCATTGACCTTGTTTTCTGCAAAGACTTGAAAATGGTTGCGGAAATTTTAAATGATGCAGGGATTAAAATCACTCAGCTTCGAGTAAAACATGAAACCGACTTAAAATTTTTTAAAGCAGCCGAATTATTAAAAAGATTATTAAATCCCGAGATTACCCTCTTAATAAATAACCGGATTGACATTGCTTCAGCAGTCGATGCAGACGGCGTTCATCTCGGCCAAAGCGACATTCCCCAAGAACAAGCGCGGAAACTGATCTCTTCAGATAAGTTAATCGGGATATCCGTCAATAATATTAGGGAATCAAGCAAAGCAGTTAAATTAAATGCTGATTATCTTGGTTTCGGACCGATGTATTTTACAGAGACAAAGAAAGATGCCGGAGAGATTAAGTCTCTAAAGCTGCTTAAGAACTTGAATCGACTTTCTCCCATACCCATCGCCACCATCGGCGGGATCACTCCCGAAAATACTCTTCCCCTTCTTCAGAACGGAGGAAAATTAATCGCGGTTATCTCTTCCATATTCAACACGAAGAACCCGGATAAGATTATTAAAAAATTTAATCTGATAATTAGAAATTTTTCAAAAGAAAAAATAAAGGCGGTTTAGAATGACACAATTAGAATCAGCAAGAAAAAGTAAAATTTCAAAGGAAATGAGTCAGGTAGCAAAGGAAGAAGGAGTTCCGATTGAATTAATATTGGAAGGACTTTCAAACGGAACAATAGTTATTCCCAAGAATATTAAACATACCACATTAACCCAGCCCAAAGGCGTCGGTAAGGGCCTCTTTACAAAAGTAAATGCAAACATTGGAACTTCCTCCGATAAGGCAGACCTTAAATATGAACTGAAAAAACTTGATGTTGCCATCAAAGCCGGAGCGGATGCTGTCATGGATCTTTCGACGGGGGGAGATATAGATAAGATCCGTTCTGAAATCATTAAGAACTCCCCTATCCCTGTGGGCACTGTCCCTATCTACCAGGCAGCTGTTGAAACTGCAGAAGGCGGTAGGCCAATTGTAAAGATGAGCGAGAATGAAATCCTGGAAGGTATATTCAAGCATATAGAGGACGGGCTAGATTTCATTACAATTCATGCAGGGGTTACTTTAGAGACGATAGAACGACTAAAGAATGATAAACGGCTTACTCAAATAGTTTCGCGGGGAGGATCATTTCTCGCGTGCTGGATGTTATATAATAAGAAACAAAATCCTATCTACACAAATTTTTCAAAGATTTTAAAGAAGGCTAAAGAATACGATGTCACTCTTTCCCTGGGAGACGGTTTAAGGCCGGGGTGTATTTCTGATGCAACTGACAGGCCTCAAATCCAGGAACTTGTAATTCTTGGCGAGTTGACCAAGATCGCCCAGGATGCCGGGGTTCAGGTCATGATTGAAGGACCGGGACATATTCCCCTGGATGAGATTGAGATGAATGTTCAGATTGAAAAGAAACTATGTAAAGGCGCGCCATTTTATGTCCTTGGACCGGTTGTAACCGATGTTGCTCCGGGATATGATCATTTGGTCTCTGCAATCGGCGGAGCAATCGCTTCAGGAGCAGGGGCTGATTTCCTGTGTTATGTCACTCCTGCTGAACATATTCGCCTGCCGGAAATCGAAGATGTGCGTCAGGGCGTTATTGCGACAAGAATAGCTGCACATGCGGGTGATATTGTTAAACTGAAAAAAGCAAAGAACTGGGATTATGCAATGTCTGATGCAAGGATCAGATTTGACTGGAAAAAACAGATTTCACTTTCTATCGATCCCGAAAAATTTTCTAATATGAGGAAAGATTCCAAACCGGCTGACCAGGATGTCTGTACAATGTGCGGAAAATTCTGCGCAATGAAACAACTTAAGGAGTATTTAAAATAAATGAAAATCACATTTCTTGGAACGGGGGGGGCGTTTACTAAAACTCTTTTTCATTCCAACCTTCTTCTTGAATTCAATGATACTAATTTGATAATTGATTTCGGATACTTGACAGCAAAGAGTTTATCTGAACTGAAATTCCATTTGGCAAATGTTCAAAATCTCTTCATAACCCATCTTCATGCAGATCACATTGGGGGAATTGAAGAACTCGCAATAATTAACCGAATGATTTATAACAGAAAAATCAATCTCTATATTCATAAGGATTTAATCAACCCGTTATGGGACTCGATTAAAGGCGGATTAATGCATAACGATGAGTTCGAAGCTAATTTAAATGATTATTTCAATGTTGTTCCTGTTCAAAAATCATTTGAAATAAACGGAAATCAGTTCGAGTTGATCAAGACAAACCATGTGAAGAATATGCTTTCATTCGGATTGTTCTTTAATAATATCCTCTTCACAAGCGACACGAAATTTGACCGGACCCTTTTAGATGAGTACGGATACAGAAGCAATCTCATAATTCATGATTGTACGTTCAAGTCAAACCCGGTTCATTCATATTATAAGGACCTCATTTCGATTCCTGAAACTCTGAAAAAGAAAATGATACTGATTCATTATAGTGATGATTATCTGAAGTATTTCGATTTTATGCGTGATTTATCTTTTCGATTTGCTGAACATCATAAAACTATCTCTATCGAATAAACCCGGTTTTAAAATAGGGGACAGCCGTTGCAAGGTTGCAAGAACCTCTCTAATTGTTAGGATGTTGGGGATATTTGTAAATTATCCCGGGGGAATAATATATTTATTCTAAATATGTTTGACGGTTTATATTAGTTGAATTTATTCTAAATATGTTTGTTGACTGTTGTTTTAACCACGGTATACTGAACTACAAACAATCAGGAATTTATTCCTGGTATGGATTGCATACTCCGATTAATCGGACTGAAACAAGGGCTGAAGCCCGGATATTTTTCTGGTCATGATTACCCAGGTTAAAACCAGGG
>JAQVHJ010000321.1 GCA_028696285.1 bacterium | reverse complement strand
TCACCGTTTATCGTTCCCCGTTTACCGTTTACCGTTTACCGTTCACCGTTTACCGTTCCCCGTTTACCGTTTACCGTTTACCGTTCCCCGTTTACCGTTTACCGTTTACCGTTTACCGTTCCCCATACAAATACCTGAGGTATTTGAATCACTCCTTTTTTGCTCTTGAAAAAGCAAGATTATTATGTTATAATTAATAAAAATCGGAGAGGAAAATGGCTGAAAGCCAAGATAAGAAGAACAGAGAGTCGAAAGATCAGGGAATAGTATTAGTCGTTTGTACTTTTCGTATAGATAAATTAGAGCAGTTTAAACAGATGGCGAAGAATTTAAATTTACCCGGGGCGACAGTGACGAAGATTTTGGGTTTTGGCCGACAGAAGGGGCACATTGAGCTATTTCGCGGCGATGAATACTCGATTGAATTTATTGATAAGTATAAAGCAGAGATGCTTGTTTTAGAAGAACAGGTTCCTGAACTTTTAGAAGAGATCAGGGAATATTTAAGGACGGGCCGGATCGGTGACGGTAAGGTTTACACTGTTTCAGTTGACAAGGTCATGCGGATCAGGACCGGAGAAAACGGCAAGGCAGCCATATAAACAAATAGGAATCAAATGAAGGATTTTTTCAAGAAGATATTCAATCCGGACGTAGAAGAGCTGAATTACACACAGAGATACCATGAGATTAGTACAATCCTTAAAGAGATTGGTTCTGCAATGGCTTCATCAATCACGGATCTTGAAGAGACCCTCAAGCTGATTGCAAATGCGATGCTTTCCTTACTAAAAGCGCAAAATGTTGTAATTATTCTTTTTGATGAGACGAAGAATCAATGGATTCCGCATACAGTTGTCGGGCTGGAGCTGGAATCGTTCCTAAAGATATTCAGTAAATATGGTGAGGCTTTGACATCGTTATTTATTGTAGAGCACCCTGTTAATCTTGCTACAGTTCCTGACCGGGAAAAAATCCCACATGAATTCTTGGATTTGCTAAGCATTGAAAATACATTAATTTCCCCTTTGAAACTTGATAATATTACTGTTGGTTCAATAATTGCTTCGAGGAAAACACCTGTTCATTTTCAAATACATGATGAGGAGTTAATGGAAATGCTTTCTTATTATGCTGCAATCACCATTGAGAATGCAATCATTCATAAACGAGAGAAGGAGAAAGCATTAAAGCTCCAGACCCTCAGGGAGATTGACAGGATATTAAATTCATCATTAAATCTCCAGGAAGTTTTGGATAACATGGTCAAGAAGGCTGTTGAGCTGCTTTCTGCAAACACAGGCGCGGTCCTTTTAATTAATAATGAGAAGCAGGAACTTGAGATCATGTCTTCACTTGGCATGAGCGAGAAATTCATGAAAGAGACGAAGCTTAAGATAGGTGAGGGGATTACCGGTTGGGTTGCTCAGACCGGACTTCCATTGCTTGTTAATGATGTTACGAAAGATAAGCGGTATTTTAAGGCGATTGCTACTGTCCGTTCGGAATTGGCAGTGCCACTTAAACTTCACAATAAACTAATAGGCGTAGTCAATGTTGACAGTGACAAGCCGAATAAATTCTCCAAAGAAGATATGGAATTACTTGCTGACTTTGCAGAAAATGCCGCAATTGCAATAAAAAATGCCCGTCTGTTCAAGAGTCATGAGATAGAGAATGGTTAAATGAAAAAGATTCGAGTAATATTATTCATCTGGGTTGTTTCCCTGATGATATTTTATAACTGTAAAACATCCAAACATGTTTCCGAATGTGATCTTCCTGTTTCCGGGGAAGCGATCAATATTACTAATGAATATCTATGGATAAAGAACCATCTTCCTGATGCCGGATGTTTTATTCCCGAGGAGTATAAAGAACTTGCAGTCTGGAATGTTTATAATAATGATAAAGAGTTAATTGCATATATAGCGCACACTTCCGAGAATAAGATTTCAGGAGAGGGCTACGGCGGAGAGATTGATTTGGCTGTTGTTTTTAATACAACGCACGAGATTATCGGAATAGAAATCACCAACCACTGCGAAACAAAATCATTTTTAAAAAATGTGATCTCAAAAGGGTATCTTGATCAATTCAAAGGGAAAAATTTAAATAATACTATAAAGGTAGATTCAATTTCCGGAGCTACTTATACTTCAAAGGGTATTCTTACAGGGGTAAATAATCTTAGCTCACAGTTAAAGGGGGCTCCCCAAACTACCACGATTGTTGAACCGGAAAAAAAAAAGTAATTTCCATAAAAGATATCGTCATCGTCATTCTTTTTATAATTGCAGTAGTATTTAATTTCATTAAGAAGGAATGGCTGCGTTATATCTTTCTTTTAGCAGTAATTTTTATCTTTGGTTTCAGATTATTCATGGAATTTTCTTTTTATCACATAGCAATGATTTTCACGGGTGGGATCGTTTCTCTTCAAGTAACTCTTCTTATTTTCATTGTGCTTGTCTTGCTTTCTGTAATTTTTTTTAATAGGATTTACTGTTTATATTTATGTCCCTTAGGCGGGTTAACGGAACTGCTTAATCTGATTAAGACGAAAGTCTTTAAAATAAAAAATATTAATTTTAAGCACATGGTATTCTCCGAAACGCGATACTGGTTTACCACTTTTGTATTTACGTATGCGGTCCTGTTTAATAACTTAGAAGTTGAACTGGAACCGCAGTATTTTATTTTTTTAAAGAGTTTTAACATTTTCTTGATAATTTTTTCCGGATTAGTAATTATTCTTTCTCTGTTAGCGAAACGAGCCTGGTGCCGATTTTTCTGTCCATCGGGTGTGTTTTTCGAATTGATTATTTATATTAAAATGCAGATATTAAAAAAGTTCAAGAAATGACCAATAAAATAAATTTATTTACATCCACCCGTGCAGAGTTGCTTGAAAATGCAATTGATCAAATAATCAAATCTGAGATAATGAATTTGAATTTAGACAGTTCAATTCTTGTTATATTACCCAGAGACCAGAAGAAGCGGGAGAAGCAGAGGATGTTATTTGATTCAGGAATTAGGGTAAACAGAGGAGATATTTTCCATACTTTTCATTCCTTTGCCTCGACCTTTTCGAATAAGACTAAATATATATCTGATGAATTGAGTCTGGTTTTACTGAGAAGGATCGTTTTATCGAGCACTTTACTTCAGTTCAGTGAGATTAAAACATTTCCCGGTTTTACAAAGTGTTTATGGGATATGTTTAATGAATTGAATTTAAGTCAGATAACTCCGGAGGAATTCAGCAGTCTTTTAACAGATGTCTTTAAAGAATTACGTGATCGCGACCGGGAGATAATCGCCCTGTTTAAGCGGTATTATGATTTAAAGAGAGCAACGGGATACGGTGACAGAACAGATATTTCCCGAGAAGGCTTGGAGCAATTTAAGAAGACTAACATACGTTTCAGGAAATTGATAGTTCAGGAGATATATAACTTAACACCGCTTCAGGAAGAGTTGTTAAAGGAGTTAATCAAGAGATCAGATGATGTTTACATAGGCCTTGACAGATCGGAGACATCAACAAGGACAACAAGACCGGTAGATATTTTCATTAAATCACTTAAAGAGCAATATCACGTTACTGAG
>JAQVHJ010000320.1 GCA_028696285.1 bacterium | reverse complement strand
CGCCGATAACAAATGACGGGTCTGTTTTCGGGAAGAAGCCGATGAACGAAGAAAGATAAAGTTCTTTTGAGTACTGGTTCAGTTCATTTGTAAACTTGCTTGCGGTTCCAGTCTTTCCACAGACAGACAATCCTTCGATTTTCGCGGGTTTTCCTGTTCCTTCAATGACGACCTTTTCCATTATATCCTTGAGTTTTTTTGCGGTCTCCTCTGAGATAACCCTTCTGATCTTTTCAGGAACAGTCGCGGTTACTTCGCCTGATTCAGGATTTTTAATCTTTGAAACTATTATGGGTTTCATCATTATACCGTTGTTTGCAATTGCGGCATAGGCGGTAACAATCCGAATAGGGGTAACAGAGAGTTCATACCCGATAGGTAATGCGAGCATGGATGATTTTGACCACTCTCTATCAGTCCTTAAAAGCCCCTTGATTTCACCGGGATACTCAATCTCAGTCCTGTTCCCGAAACCGAATTTAAGTATGAGCGCATAGAAGAATTTCCTGTCGAGATTTTCCGAAACCTTTACCATCCCGATATTGCTTGAATTGATCAGTATCTCTTCAAAAGTGAGGTACTTGTGCTCCTTGACATCTTTGATTGTCCTTCCCATACAGGTGTATTCGCCGTTTTCACAATAGACCTTCTTGGAAAAATTCACCTTATTAGATTCCAATAATGCCGCCGCAGTTATTACCTTGAATGTGGAACCCGGCTCAAATGAATCTATTATGCATGAATTCTTCCAGAATTTCTTGCTGGTTGAGGAGAAATTATTTGAATCGAAGGACGGGTAATTTACCATTGCCAGGATTTCGCCTGTTGACGGCTTCATTACAATTACCATCCCTCTCTTTGCATTATATTTCTTTACATATTTCTCAATGGTTATATAGGTAAAATATTGAATAGAAGAATCTATAGTAAGATATATATCCTTTCCGTTCCTTGTTGGTTCAATCGGCTTCTCAAATATTTTTGAACATCTCCTGATCCCGTCAAATGAAATATTAAAAGTCCCTTCTTCCCCGCTGAGCGCACTGTTGAAATGCCTCTCAATCCCTTCAAGCCCGATGTTATCGTCTCCCACAAAACCGATTACTGTCGAGAACATCTCAGAGGAAAGGTAATACCTCTTGTTCTCATTCAAAAAGTATATCCCCCTGAGCTTAAGCTCTTTTATATTATTTGTTAGTTCATTACTTGCTTTTCTCCGAAGCCAGACAAAATACTTCTGCTTATCAAGAGCTGTTGCGATCTCTTCAAGCTGAACCTCCAAATACGGCTGGAGAACCTCCGCTGTTTCCCAGACATCTTTAATCTCATTCGGGTTCGCATATATCGATTTTAACTTCATATCAAATGCCAACAACTTCCCGTTCCTGTCAAAAATATCTCCACGCTCAGGCGTTATCTTGACAAGCCGCTCTGTCTGGTTCTGCGACAATTCACGGAAAGATCCCGACTTCACAAGCTGAAGCTGGACCAGCCTTCCGATTAATATAATAAAAACAAAAAGATAGACGAAAAATACAATCCGTGCCCTCTTAAATGTTGATACAGGTGTTTTTTTACTCTTTCTCATAGATTCCGAAAAACATTAAAAAGATTCTACTTCCGGAGAAGGGACTGAAAGGCTACTTTTACATTTCCCTGAAAATCCTTCTCATTTTCAGGTGTAATCGTCTTCGGAATTCGAAGAACATAGATATTTCTGCTGTCAGGATATGTCAAATCAAGTTTTTCAGATGACAGTTCATCTATCTTTTCCAGATTTGCTATCCTTCCCAAATCCTTTTTCAACTGGAAATTCTTTGTCTGAAGCGCGAGCTTCTTGTTCTGCAGCAGGATATACTTATATCCCAGGTTCAGAGTTTTAATATGCATATGCGCATACACGAAGACGATTAAAAATAGACCAATCAGTATAATAAATAATTTGAAGCTGTTTTTGAGCTCCGCACCCTTCTCGATACTGTTGTTCCTCATTTTACTCTCTCAATCACTCTCATTTTTGCGGAACGAGAGCGGTTATTATTTTTTATCTCTTCAGGAGAGGGGCAGAGTGGTTTTTTGGTGAGTATTAAGAAATCTTCCCGGTCCAGGCCTTTAAAAAAGGTTTTAACGATCCGGTCTTCAAGAGAATGATATGAAATAACGATTAATCTTCCCCCGGTTTCAAGAAAACTGACGGATTTTTCAAGAGCGTTCTTGAATTCATCCAGTTCATTATTGACGAAAATCCGGAGTGCCTGGAACACGCGAGTAGCGGGATGAATCCTGCTTCTTTTCAAGGGTCCCGGCGCCGCGTTTCTGATGATCTCTCCCAGTTCAAAGCTGGTTTCGATCTTTTTCTTCATTCGGTAATTGAAGATGGCTTCAGCATACCGCCGGGATAAACGTTCTTCACCGAGGTAAAAGAAGATATCAGCGAGATCATCCTTTTTCATTTTATTGACAACTTCGGAAGCAGGTTCTCCTTCTTCAGGATCAAATCTCATGTCGAGTTTCTCATCCTTCTGAAAGGAAAATCCCTTACCGGACTTGTCAACATGAAAAGAAGAAATTCCGATATCAAAGAGAATACAGTTAAAAAGCTGAACTCCTTCTTTCTGGGAGAGGATCTCATCAATGCGGGAGAAAGAACAGTTGAAAAGTTGTGTTTTTTCCTTAAATCGTTCCAGGCGATTCTGAGCGATCCTGTAAACCGCAGGGTCGCGTTCAATTCCAGTCAGGAAAATATCCGGGGAGAAATTTTCCAAAAAGAACTCACTATGTCCCCCCTCTCCCAAGGTACAGTCCAAAACTCTTTTAAACCGGAAATGTCGAAAGAACTCGTCAATTTCCTTAACCATTACCGGAAGATGACTGTAGCTTGTAGAGGTATCAGAAACCATATTATTAACAGTTTTTTTATGAAAATAAGGGCTGCTGGAGATCAGGTGTATAAAATATGCCCAGCTTTCCACAACGCATCGCCATATTAATGGTTTTTTGCGGTTTCCAGACTAAATACATCCGATCTCCAGTAACCTGTTGATAACAAAATTTATGAAAGAGCTTTATTTGTCCTCTTCGTCTTCTTCAATGTTCATTGACCGGAACATTTTATCCAATTCATCGAACGATTCGGAACTTTTAATTAATTCTTCAGTGAATTTGTTCCAGCTTTCTTCAGACCAGAGTTCAAGCCAGTTCTGATTCCCCACAATTATTACATTATCCTTTAAACCCGCATATTTAATGAGGTTGTCAGGAACAAGGATCCGTCCCTGCTTATCCATATTTACTGGGGTAGAGAACGCATTAAAGAAAGTATCCCATTTTCTCAGGTTAGCATCAAAGTATTTCTTCTTGAGTCGCTTGGAATATTTACTCCAGAGAGACTTAGGATGAAGGTATAGGTACTTCCCAAGACCCGCAACAAGGATAAACTCCTCATCGGGATAGTTTTCCAAGAGGTAATTCCTGAAAGAAGCAGGGACAGGAATCCTGTTCTTGGAATCAATCTTATAATTATATGTACCTATTAACATACTCCACCTTCATCAATTTATTAACTTGACACATACCTTAATATATGGTATAATAAAAAACCAATGGAAAAATAGCCAGTGGT
>JAQVHJ010000319.1 GCA_028696285.1 bacterium | reverse complement strand
ACAAGTAATTCGAAAGGAAGTGAAATCAGGGAATTTATCGATAAAATAAATTCTGAATTTTTACCCAATGCTGTAATTATACTCAACACTCTTGATAATGATGACTTACAAAAAATACTCCCATACTTGAAAGAATATAAAACCATAGAAGGTCAACCGGCAATTTATATCTGTCAAAATTTCAAATGCGAATCCCCATTGACAGATTTAAATGAAGCATTAAACAGATTAATTAAATAGAGATATGCTGTCTTAGAGATGTAATAATGGACAGTCAAAGCATCGGGGATGTTTTTTGCAAAACTCTTTTCCTAATTTTACGATTAGTGCGTGAAATTCATTGAAGAGTCTCGGGTCATCTTCAAGGTTTGCCATAAAGAAATCCTGAATTTCGGAGTATTTGGCTCTTTCTGAGAATCCGAAATGCCTTTCAACTAACCTTCGCGTATATGCATCAACGACAAATACAGGTTTTTCCGCTGCGTATAATATTATCGAGTCTGCTGTTTCAGGTCCGATACCGGTTAAGTTGAGTAGTTTTTCACGTAGGATTTCTGTCGGCTGGCTGAAATATGTATCTAAGGAACCGTCTTCAAATTGAGTGATTTCATCAATAAAATTTTTAATTGTTTTTGATTTCGCATTGAAGTATCCGGCAGATTTAATTAATCGGGCTAATTCATTTTCAGAGATCCGATTAAGCTTTCTCAGATTCAGTAGTTTTTTTTGTTTTAACTCCTTAATTGCGATTTCAACATTCTTCCAATTAGTATTCTGTGTAAGGATTGCCCCTAAACATATCTCTAATGTTGAATCTCCTGGCCACCAGTATTGCGGACCGAAATAATTAAGTAGAGTATCATAAATTAGTTTGATTGAATTCAAGAGTCTAACCTTATTATTTATAATTAAAAATTTATTGATTGCAAAAGAACCTGTTTTATGTTATAATATTATAGCGAAAAATTTTTAAAAAGTCAAGGAGTGCTATGACTTTTAATTTTAAGAAATTAATATGGGTATTTTTATTTGTTCTCATTATTTCTTTTACAAGCTGCATCCATACAGATATTCAGATCAGGACGGAATCTCATTATATCCCGAACAGTAAACTCTCTCGAACAGTTGAATTTATCGAAACAAGGAAGGAATTTGGACTGAATGAAACTGAGAGGTATGTTAAAATACCTCCGGAAGATTCTTCTGTAAAGAAGAAATTTTTATTGCCTGAAAAGGATGTGAAGATTTTTCATGAAGATAGTGAGAAGGGAAGTCTTCACGTTATCTTTAAAAATGAATTTCCCGATTTCAACAAGTATTCGGGGGATGTAAGAAGATTTGTCCTGTTCAATAATAAACCCGAAATTCTCCATGAAAATTCAATCAAGATTACAAAGAAAAGAACTTTTTTCAAGATTAAAATTAAATATGAAGAGAAGTTCCCTTCTGAAATTATTATGGATCAGAAGATCCAGGTTTTTAAACAGGTGTATTCAAAATGGCAGCAGGCAATTAAAAGTTCAATCAAAGAAAATATTTTAAAGGAAGACTGGGATTCTGATTTTGAAAAGAAATTAAATGAATTCTTTGGGAAATATGAAAATAAGTATATTAAAACACTTCGATTAATGTATAAAATTATTTCTCTGCCTGATTCTCAGGAGATAGAAGAAAATAACAATGAACTTGAAGAATTATTTGCTGAGTTGGATCAAATGCCGACTGAATTAAGTTTTTTATTAAGTGATCATCTTACCCCGGAAAATGAGATTAATTATTCAAGTGAAAATTCCATCGCGGATCTTTACGAGATTTTTAATTCGCAGATAAAGAAAGTTGATTTAAAGGAAAAGTTAAAAATAATAAACGAAAAAGTGGAAGAGCTTTTTGTAAAAGAACGAATTGAAGATGATCTCCCAAAGGATATTTTGGGCGTTTACAGAAATATCGATGACCTGGTTGAATATAATTTTATCTCCACTTTTAAATTTAATGGAAAGCTGATTGCTACAAATGGCAAATTAATTTCTGACGGGAAGATAAAAATAATTGAGTGGCATTATAAACCGAGTGATTTCTTCTTAAACGATTTTACTATGCGGACAGAGTTTGAAGTCTGGAATTACGGACAAATTTTCTCGTTAATTATCGTATTCTTTATAGTAATTGTTTTGTTCATTCAGAAAAAGCGCATGAAGAAGGCAGCGAAATAATGTTTCCGTAGCTCAATGGATAGAGTACAGGACTCCGGATCCTGCGATGGGGGTTCGAATCCCCCCGGAAACACCAAAAATCTTCTCTGAAGATTTCAGTTCGAGTAATCAGTAAGAGTTTGCTCTCCTACCGGAGAGAGTTATATAACAAACGTCTCTTACCCGAACTCGAACTCTTACTGAGGAATTTGATTTTTTCCTATATTTACAACTAACCACAATGGCTGAGCATTTGAAATTAGACCCAAAACCACGTTGGATTTTAGGCAAGACAGTTGAACATTAGAGTATGCATTAAACGTCTGAACAGGTAATTATATTTGATTAGACTTGTCATTTCAAATGCGGTCTAATGCTCCAATGTTCAAATCTCTTATTATCTTTAAATTCAGTAATAAGACCAATATCTCAAATCGAGATTTGTACCATTAGCATTCAATACTTTGTCTCAATCTCGATCTCGGTCTCAATCTGAAAATTACTATTCTTACTTCTCACTATTAACTTCTAACTGGCATTGTCAAATATAGACCTTATTTTTCTGTATTTTTGCGAAGTAAACAAATATTGTTAAAAAAATGAAAGAACCGTTCCTCTTTTTTTACTAAGTAAATTTCACTTCGTGTGCTCCGTGGTGAAAAATCACATTCATTTGCTGTTTAAGTATCACCAGCTCTTTGGTTCTAAGTAACTATATTGTTTACATGCATAACCCTTCAAGTTCTTCATGTCCTTCCCAGATTCCGTGGAACCTTCATCGGGACTGCTATGTTAGTGGTTAGTGGAGGGTGGAGGGTGGAATGAATTTGAGAAATATAAATTTTATGCTCGCAGCATGAAACTTAACTTCATGGTAAAATACATATTTTTCCTTTTCATTTACAAGTCTCGTAAAAGTCCCTGTCCGTAAAATTCAACGCTGTTGAATTTTCAGTTTGAGTTCGAGTTTCATGTTCGTAACAAAAATATTTCCTCATCGTGTCTCCGGTGTGTTCAGTGGTTCCAATTCACATTCATCTGTTATATAAGTACTAATCGCTCTAAACATCCGCAACATTTGTATAAATGCTATATTGCAAATTTTCAATTTAAAATTTTCAATCTTAAATGCGTAGTGTTTTTCCCATCCATTCCCTTCAGTTCCCTGTTTAAATTATATTTGCTTCAATGATTATTTAAAGCATCACTCGCTTCTTGGTTCTAAGTAACATTTTTATTTAATACAAATAAGCAGCGTGGTCTCCCGATTCCGTGGAACCTCCATCGGGACTGCTATGTTAGTGGTTAGTGGAGGGTGGAGGGTGGAGGGTGGAATGTGAAATGAATTTGAGAAATATAAATTTTATGCTCGCAGCATGACTCTTAACTTCATGGTAAAATACATATTTTTCCTTTTCATTTACAAGTCTCGT
>JAQVHJ010000318.1 GCA_028696285.1 bacterium | reverse complement strand
TTAAAATTGATTTGGGACGGCCAAATTCAAAAAACCTTATTCGCTCTTCAGGTATTTCAGAATATTTCTTCAGGTCAAAAGTTTGATACATTGAATTCTGTTTATAATCAGTATCCTGTAGAATTGTAGTGAAAATATCTATAAGTGAAACAGGTTTTTCTACATTTATTCCGTCTCTAAAGTTTGATGGCTTATAAATTAAAGGAATTTTTATAAGATCCTCATATAATCCGAATGTATGGTATGCAAGATCATGTTTGCCAAACGCTTCTCCATGATCAGCAGTTAAAAAAATCTCCGAAGAATCAAATAAATTTTCATTTTTAAGAAATTCAAAGAATTCTCCCAACCTGAAATCCATATATGCAATCTCCTGATCGTAAAAGGTCTTAACCATCTCCCAATCTTCTTCTGTTGCAGAGATTTTTCCGGATAAAAATTCATACCCTCCGGAATCAGAAAGATGCTTAACTCTATCTTCATCATAATTTTTTATCTTTGAATCTAAAAATAATTTCTTCCATTTTCCCGGGGCTTTGTAAGGATTATGCGCTGTAATTAAATTAATAAAAATAAACCGGTTGTTTTGATCACTTGTCATCTTGAGCCACTTCTTCATAAGAAGGACTGATTCAAAGACCTTGTTATCTGAACCGTTACAAATATTATAAAGTTTTGACTTAAAGTCTGAAATAATCCCCCATGTCGGCCTTTTTTTCCATAGTTCAATAAAATGCGTGAACATTTTTTTATAACCGGTTTGCTCTGAAAGGTATGGGGTCAGGCTGATACCAAGGGTTGCATATCCCTGCTCTGTAAGGATTTTCGGCAAGTACTGAATCCCTGGTTTCAAATCAAAACTATCACCGTAACATCCGTGTTGATGAAGATATAAACCGGAGATTATTGAAGCGTGAGCTCCGGGTGTCCACGATGTTGTTGAATATGCATTTCGAAAAATAAGAGAATTAGAAAGATGCCTAACCAAGTTAGGAGTTGTATCCCTTTTACTTCCAAATAAAGATAAATGGTCAGGCCTTGTCGCATCCATGATTATTACAAAAACTAATCGCTTGTTTCCCCTATTCATTTATCTTCATTCCTTTTTCTGATAAAAACTGTCATATTGGATGAAAATCCCAAAATATTTAAAATAGATTGAAAAGGAACTGTAATTAATCTGTCAAAAATTCTTATTAACAAAATTAAAAAATTTCCCTTTTCTCTTTCAGGATGGTTATATTCAATAACAATATCATCCCAGTTCTTTCTTAAAATAATTTTTTTGAATAGGAAAACTAAATATTCCTTTGCGGTATTGGGAAAGATAGAGCGGACATGATCAATCCTGAAAACTTCAAGATTAAATTTTGAAACAAATTGTTTTATTGTTTTTGGAGTGAACATATACAGATGCCGAGGGATATCTTCTGTCCTCATTAAAAGTTTATTAACACTCCGAAAATTGGGAACCGATACTATTAAGATTCCGTCACTGCTGAGCCAATCGGAAAGTAACCTCATTAAACTGTTCAATTCATGAATATGTTCCAGTACTTCCCACATAACAATAATCTGAAATGATTCGGGAGCGAAATTAAAATCCCAGGCATAACCGTATTTAATATCCATCTTATAAAGATTAGGTATCGAATCATCAAGATCAATTCCGGAAACAACTGCCATTGGATTTTTCATTTTTAAATAATAAAGAAATTCTCCCTTCTGCGCTCCAATCTCCAGGACTTTACAAGGAAGGTACTCCTTAACTTTTGAATATTTTCTTTTTAAGATTTTTTGATTTTTTTTTAACAAAGATTCCTTTTCAATATCTGTATTGTAATAAAACTTCGGATAATATTTTTCCATTTCTTTTATGTCAGGACGGGGATTTAAATAATAAAACCCGCAATGATCACACCTGACAATTGAAAATTGATTTTTATCTACAAGCATCAGGGCGTCGGTTCGGGAATAAATTAAAGAATTATCTTCACTATTACAGTTTGGGCAGGATATATGTTCCAAAATTTTGCCTTTGGTTATCTCTGTTCTACTATTTCAGGACTGTTTCTTGACAGTAAAATGGTTTAATTTGATCCGTTTTTGAAAAATTAAATTCAATCACCTTCATTTTTAGCATAATCACTATCAACACAATTACAATTACCAGTAAAATAACTACAAAATAGGTTTCCTTTGATTTTTTTGACATTTTTTTACTCCTCTATTATTTTTTAATTTTAGCATAATTTATACTAAATGTCAAGAAACATTGCATTTTTTTCACTTGACAATATATTAAATAATATGTTATACTTAAAAATTAATAAGGGAGCAGAAGGTAATGGAATATGAAAAGTTAAGTATGTTAAATTTCCTGAGAATAAAGGGGAAAAACATCTTCGAAACTGCAAAAGAGTTTTATAAATTTACAGAAGAAACAAGAAAACGCGAGCATTATTATTATCGACGAGTCTCTTATTCCGGTTCAGGTCCGAAAATGATGGTTAAAGACATTTACACCAATGAAATGAAAGAGATGTTAAATTTTGCAGGAAATGATTATTTGAATTTAACCAGGCATCCTGAAACTATCAAAGCCGGAAAAGAAGCTCTTGAAAAATACGGTACAGGCGCAGGGAGCGTTCCATTATTGGGTGGAACTCTTGACATTCATGTTGAGCTTGAGAAAAAGATTGCTCAATTTAAAGCATGCGAAGATTCAATTATTTATACTTCAGGTTTCGGTTCCAATCTCGGAACCCTGCTGGCGATTCTAAAGAAGGATGATATTGCAATTTTAGATCAATTTGTTCATGCATCCATTGCGGATGGTTGCAAGAGCACGAATGTACGCTACTTCCTCCATTCAGACATGGATAGTTTAGAACACATTTTAAAGGAATCAAAAGGTAAATATAATACGATAATGGTTGGTGTTGATGGAGTTTATTCGATGGATGGGGATATTGCACCCCTTCCTGAGATTTATGAGTTGACAAAGAAATACGGAGCGTTCCTGTTTGTTGATGATGCGCACGCTACGGGCGTAATCGGTAAAACAGGAAGGGGAACTGCAGAATATCATAATATGGACGGTAAGGTGGATATGATTGCAGGAACCTTCTCTAAGGGATTAGGCGTTGTCGGCGGTTTTATTGCTTCAACAAAAGAGATGATCGAGTACCTTCATTTCTATTCAAGAGCTTATATGTTTTCTACTGCAATGACACCACAGGCTGCGGGATCATTGATTAAAGCTTTGGAACTTGTCGTTTCGGACTCAAATACTCGAAATAAACTTTGGGATAATATACATTATTTAAGGAAGAAATTACTCGATTTAGGATTTAATCTCGGAAATTCTGAGACTGCAATTTTCCCGATCATTATCGGTGACGATATTAAAGTTAAGGAGATGGTCAGGTATCTCCATAAGAATGACCTGTATGTAAATCTCGTTTTGTTCCCTGCTGTTCCTAAATCACTTTCCAGAATCAGGATCAGTATTATGGCTCAGCATGCGTTTGAAGATTTGGATACACTTGTATTCCACCTCGAAAAAATCGGGAAGGAAACCGGCGTAATCTGATGAGAATTCTTGTTACAGGATCAACGGGTTT